>JBGPEO010000001.1:0-57941 GCA_041482895.1 Candidatus Dormibacteraceae bacterium
ACGACGGCTGAGTCGATGCCGTCGGGCCCGACCAGCAACGGCAGGGTCAGGATGAGGTCCGCGACGAAGCGGGCCATCGGCCCGACCTGGCTGCGTGGATCGGTGAGCCCGCCGGGGAGCGCGTAAGCGCCGGTGCTGGGGATGAGGCCCGTCGTCGGCTTGAGAGCTGCGATGCCACAGTAGTGCGCAGGCATGCGGATGCTGCCGCCCGAGTCGCTGCCCAGGCCGAGCGGAGAGCCGCCCGCGGCGATGATCGCCGCCTCGCCGCTGCTGCTGGCGCCCGGCGAGCGCGCGATGTCGTACGGGTTGCGCGTCCCTCCGTGCAGCGAGTTCCAGCTGTCGCCGCCGACACCTCCAGGCGGGCAGAGCGTCTTTCCGATCAAGATCGCGCCCGCCGCGCGCATCCGGGCAACGACGGTGGCGTCCCGATCGGGGATGTTGCTCCGCAACATGCGAAGCCCGGCGGTGGTCGGAAGCCCGGCGGTGTCGAAGATGTCTTTGGCGGTGAAGGGCACGCCGTGCAGCGGGCCGAGCACGGCCTTCCGATTGCTCCCCTTGCGATCGGCCGCGCGCGCCTGTTTGAGCGCGCTCTCGCCCGTGGCGAAGACCACCGCGTTGAGTCGCGGGTTGACCGTGTGAATGTGCTCGAGGTGCGCCCGCACCACCTCGAGCGAGGAAACCTGTTTCGTCCGAATCGCACGCGCCAGCCAGCCGGCGGGCGCGCCGATGATGTCTCTCATCAGTGCCTCGACCCTGCGGTCCGCCGCATATTCGCGGCATCGGCGGCCGGAGCCAAGGAGACGACGAGCACGTGAGGGAGCGCTTCGCGTAGATGCGTGACCGAACGCGAGCAGGAGTCGACGCAGGCTTCAGCGCCCGTCCGGGGTCCCCGCGAAATCGACGATTTCGCGGGGTGGGCAGGCGCCCGACCGCCTGGGCCGCGAAGATGCAAGGAACGTCGGGGTCGAGGCACTGTCACGGGGAGTAACGCTATACCTTGTCTCCGGGGTTGATATCCAGCACTTTGACACCGGGGCCGACAAGGTCCTGTAGCTCTTTTGGCCGGCCGGCGAGTGCCGGGAACGTGCCGAAATGCATGGGCACCACCGTCTTGACGCCAAGCAGCGAGACTGCTTTGGCGGCGCGGTCCGGTCCCATCGTGTAGAAGCCGCCGATCGGCAGGAATGCCACGTCGAACTCGCTCAGCTCGGAGATGAGCGCCATGTCGCCAAACACGTCGGTGTCGCCCGCGAAGTAGATGGTGAAACCGTTTTCGAACTCGATCACCAGGCCGCTGGCATTCCCGCCGTAGATGATCTTGTCGCCGTCCGAGATGCCGCAGCTGTGCTCGGCGTGCACCAACGTGACCTTGATGCCGTCCACGTCGACAGTGCCGCCCGTGTTGATGCCCATGATGCTGTTGCCGTCAACCCCCTTCGACCCGAGCCAGGCGCTGATCTCGAAGTTGGTCACGATCTTGGGATTGGTCGCCTTCGCGATCTCGAGCGCGTCGTGGACATGGTCGAAATGACCATGCGTGATGAGCATGAGGTCGCAGCTGTCGACCTTCTTCAGGGCGTCCGTCGCGACCGGGTTGTTCATGACCCAGGGATCGATGTAGATGGTCTTTCCCTTGGCGCTCCGGACCTTCCAGGTCCCATGCCCGATCCACGTGAAGCTGACCTCATTGTTGAGCGCCATTCGGTACCTCCCTCTCGATAGCCCTGCCCTCCGGTGGACCGACCTCCCGGAAAAGGCGATTTTCCCACACGCCGAGAACGAAGATGCCGATCGCCGCGATCGTCCAGATGTTGGGGAAGATGAGGTCGCACGGCGCGCGATAGAACCCGAGCAGGAGGATGACCAGGACCGCGAGCGAACCGAATCTTCGCTGCTCGATCCCGCGCACGACGAGCAGGAGGACAAGCGGCAGCAGCGGCAGCCATTGGTACGGCCAGACCTCGTTGGGAATCAGGGCCCCGAGAGCGAAGCCCATCGACATGCCGTAAGCCGCGTTCCATCCGCTGCGCCAGGCGGCCCACGTCGCCGCCGCCGCGAAGACGAGGGCGCTCGTATAAGAAAGCGCGAGCGCCACCGCCGGCAGATGCACCGGCGAGGTGACGAGAACGTAGCCGGTGCTCGTGGGCTGCGCGTACTGCTCCCCGCCGATCGTGCGCATGAACAACGTGCGGACCGAGTCGTAAGCGCAGTCGGGATTGTGCGACGCAAGCGAAGGGAGCAGCACGTGCTGGAAGTAGAAGACGGCGCCGCCAAGCCCGAGCGGCACAAAGCTCGCGACGGTGACGAAAACCAGCACGGCGGCAAGAGCCACCGCGTAACGGATCCGATGCTCGGGGCGTGTGCCGATCACCATCGCGGCCGGGTAGTACTTGAGCGCTGCGACCAGCCCGCCTGCGGCGCCCGCGAGCGCCGGGCGGTTCGCCTCGAGTGAGATCGAGGCGATCGCCCCCAGCAGCAGCACGCCGCCACGCTGGCCGGCGACCACGTCCGAGAACAGCGGCGGGAAGTACGCCGCCACCATCCAGAACGCGGGCCGTGCCAGCGGATGCCGGCTCGCGACCAATCGGTAGAGAAGCAGCAGCGCGAGCAGCATCGCGACGCCGTCGATACCGGTCCAGACCTGCACGGCGACAAACTTGGGCAGCAGCGCGACCGGGGCCGCAAGGGCCGCCAGCGGAGGCGGGCTCACGAACTCATCGAGCCCGCCGGGCGGCGCGATGATGTGAAAGCGCGCGATGTACTGCGCAGCCGCGTCGTACATGTGGGAAGGCTCGGTGATGTAGGCGTGGGCGCCTTCCCACATGCCCTCGGCGTCGAAGCGACGCGGCGTCAGGATGGTGAGGATCGCCACCCGAAGCCAGAAAGCGGCGGCGATCGCCCAGTAAAGGGCCGGCCGCCCGAACACGTCGGTGGCGGCACGGCCCAGCCGGCCGATCAAACGGCAGCCGCGCGGCGATGGCGCGCGGTCAATCTGCAGCCGCGCGGCGATGGCGCGCGGTCAATCTGTCGGAGGTCTGAGGTGGCCTCGCGCATCGTTGCGCGTGAGCCAGCTCGTGTCCTTCAAGAATTCGATGAAAGCTAGCACGGACGCCGGGAGGCGGCGCCTGCGCAAGTGCACGATGTGCCAGTCGCGGCGGATGGGGAAACCGCGCACGTTCAGCTCGACCAGGCGGTGGCCCGATAGTTCGAGCGCGCACGCGTAGCGCGAGATCACGGCCAGGCCGAGCCCCGATTCGACGGCATGCTTGATCGCTCCATTGGATCCGAGCTCCATGGCGACATCCAGCTTCGCTCCCGCCTTGCGCGCCGCTTTCTCGAGCGACCACCGGCTGCCCGAGGCCGGCTCGCGCATCACGAAAGGTTGGTGCTCGAGGTCCTTCAGGCCGAGCGCCCGGCGTCCGGCCAGCTTGTGGCCGGCGGGCGCGATGACGATGAGCTCGTCGCTCACGAAAGGAAGAATCGCCAGGTCGGGATCCTTGAGCGCCGGCCCGACGACTGCGAGGTCGAGCTCGTTGGCGAGCACCTGCTCCTGGACTCGAGCCCGCGTGCCGATCTCGAGCGAGATGACAAGACCCGGATGAAGCTTCTTGAAGGCGCCGAGCGCCGCGGGTAGCAGGTAGATCCCGACCGTTGTGCTCGCGCCGACGCGCAGGTTGCCGCGCTTGATGCCGCGCATCTCTTCGAGCGCAAGCGATGCCTCGTCGAGCACGTCCAGGGTTCGTCTCGCATACGAATAGAGGACGGTGCCGGCCTCGGTCAGGTGCACCTGGCGGCCGAGACGATCCAGGAGCGGCAGGCCGATCGCCTCCTCGAGCTCCTTGACCTGGTATGAAACCGACGGCTGGCTGAGGCGCAGCTGCTGCGCGGCGAGGCTGAAGCTGTTGAGGTCGGCAACCGTCTTGAAGGTGCGTAGCTGGCGCAGAGTCACGGAGCGGTCGATGTCCAGCCGGGGGCCGTATTCGGGCACGGCGCCTACGATATATGCGCTATGGCTGCAAGGAGACCTAAATCGCTGACGCCCGTTCGCAGGACGACTCCCACCCTCGAAGGTGTCGAAGCTCCCCACCGGGCTCGAACCACCGTCTCAGAACAGAAGATCAACCAGTACCGCAAGCGTCGCTACCAGGCCCTGCATGCGGAAACCGAGGCCGCCAACCGGCGGCGCGCGGCGGGCAAGGCGACCGCGCGGGACCGCATCGAGATGCTCCTCGACAACGGATCGTTCGTGGAGCTCGACGTGTTCGCGAAACATCGCGCGCATGGGTTCGGCATGGATGAACGGCGGATCTCGGGTGACGGCGTGGTCGCCGGTTTCGGCGAGATCGATCGCCGCCCGGTCGCGGTTTACGCGTACGACGCGACCGTCTTCGGCGGTTCCCTGGGCGAGGTCACAGCGGAGAAGATCGTCAAGGTCCAGGAGCTGGCTCTGCGCAACCGCGTGCCGATTATCGGCATCAACGACTCTGGTGGCGCGCGCATACAGGAGGGCGTTGTCGCGCTGGCGGGCTACGCCGACATCTTCCTCCGCAACGTGCGCTCGTCCGGCGTGATTCCGCAGCTCAGCGTCATCGCCGGACCGTGCACCGGCGGCGCGGTTTACTCGCCGGCGATCACCGATTTCATCTTCATCATCGCGGGCCAGGGATACATGTTCATCACCGGCCCGGAGGTGATCCGGGTCGTGACGGGCGAGTCGGTCTCCTTCGACGAGCTGGGCGGCGGCGACGTACACAACGCGACGTCGGGAGTTGCACATTTCCTGCCCCAGACCGAAGAGGATTGCGCGGCCGGCGTGCGCAAACTCCTGTCCTACCTGCCGTCCTCGAACGGCGAAGCCCCACCGTTCATCCCGACCAGCGACGACCTCGAGCGAGCCGATCCTGAGCTGCAGACGATCGTCCCGGAATCGCCCAACAAGCCGTACGACATGCGCGAGCTGGTCGCACGTGTCCTCGATAATCGCGAGTTCTTCGAGGTGCAGCCTTTCTTTGCGCCGAACATCATCGTCGGGCTTGGCCGGCTAGGCGGCCACGTCGTCGGCATCGTCGGCAACCAGCCCAAGGTGCTGGCCGGGGCGATAGACATCAACGCGTCGGTCAAGGCAGCCAGGTTCATCAGGTTCTGCGACGCGTTCGGAATCCCGATCATCTCGTTCGTCGACGTCCCGGGGTACCTGCCCGGGCGCGACCAGGAGCACGGGGGGATCATCCGGCACGGCGCCAAGCTTCTCTACGCCTATGCGGAGGCCACCGTGCCGAAGCTGACGGTGATCACGCGCAAGGACTACGGAGGCGCCTACTGCGTCATGTCCCCAAAGCAGATGGGAGCGGACCTCAACCTCGCGTGGCCGACCGCCGAGATCGCGGTCATGGGACCCGAGGCCGCGGTCAACATCATCTACAGGCGCGACCTCGCCGGCGCGAAAGATCCCGCCATGCGGCGCAAGGAGCTCGTCGCTGAGTACACGGCGAAGTTCGCCAACCCGTACGTGGCTGCGGAGCGGGGATACATCGACGACGTGATCGAGCCGAGCCAGACGAGGCGCGAGCTGGTCCGGGGTCTTCAGCTCTGCTTGCGCAAGACGGTCGAACGGCCGCCGCGCAAGCACGGAAACATCCCGCTCTAGCGAACAGTCGCGTTCGCGGAGCGTCGAAGGCGCTCCGACTTCCTGCAGAACTCGTCGACAGTGACGACGAATTCAGCGTGCGACCACGTGAGCGGCGACACCGACAGCGGCGCGCCCGTGTTGGGGTCGAGCTGCTCCGAGAGCAGGCCGCCTGGAAGCTGGTGCGCCGCCACCCAGTTGATGATGTCTTGCGCGGGCTGGAGCTCGCCGGTGTCATTGGCGATGGCGATGTACCACTGCGCGAGCCACATCGTGCACATGAACCATGGGTTTCCCGGAACCTTCCTGGTGTCGGGCTCTACTTTGAAGTAATAGTCGTCCTGGTATCTCGCGATGCCACCGGACGCCGCCTTGTTCGAAAGCTGATCGCGGATCGCGTTCATCGTGTCGGTGATCCGCTGGTCGGTCGGGGGATACATGCCGAAGCGCCACAGCCCGTAGATCGCGCTGTCGAGGATCATGTCCACCGTCTCGGTTCCGTCCTCCTCGATGGCGATGCGGCGAGCGAAGCGACCGAGCTCCGCGCTGTACAGGTGCGTGTCCGCCGCCTTGCGGAGGCGGTCCGCCGCATCGCGGTACCGGACGTAGGCCGCGACGTCCCCGAACAGGTCGGCGAAGTTGCGCGCCGCGTCGAGCCCGCCCCACACCGCGCCGACCGTGAAGGCATGGATTCCCCAGCGCTCCTCCCAGAGGTCCCAGGACGGCAACAAGAGCCCGTTCCGCTGGTCGACGTACGAGACCATCCATTCCGCGGCCGGCACGACCAGCGTCGTGTACAGGCCGACCACAAAGTCGAGGTTGCCGTGAATCCGGTAGTGCTGCCAGAGGGCCCACAGCACGAGGCCGGTCTCGTCCTCCTGGATTGGCAGCGTCCTGGTTCCATGAGAGTCGACCCACGGCAGCCAGGAGCTGCCCGGCAGGCAGTAAGGCGTGTACTTGTGGAGGAAGAAGCCCTCTTCCACCAGCGCCTGCTGGCAGAACTGGAAGAACTGCCGCGTGATGTCCTCATGGCCGGCCCTGTCGAGCGCGTTCGCGACTAGCGCGCCGTCCCGCGGCCACGCGTACGCATATGTGTCGCGAGCGAACTTCGTGATGTCGAAGTCGGTGGACGCGATGATCGCGCCATGGTTGTCGGCGTGGGTGCGCGCGGTGAGGATGCTGCGCCGGTACAGCTGAGTCACGTCCGAGCCAAGCTCCTCGTCGATGTGGCGGTGGTCCTTCTCGACCCACACGTGCCAGTACGTGATGGTCCGGCCGTGATAGGTGTCCGGCCCGCGGCTCACGATCAGGTCCTGGCCGTACGAGGTGACCTCGCTCAGCCGGGTGCCCATGCAAACCCAGTGAGTCAGGGTGCTGGACCCAAGGGGCTTCGCCGGGGCGAGGTCGAACCCGACTGTGCAGTCCACGGAGCCCTGCTCGATCGGGTTTCGGCCCAATATCCCGTCCTCGGCGTCGACCCACGTGCCGGCCAGGCCATTTCCTTTCTTGCCGTTGGCCCAGGTGTCGATCCCGAACTCCGGTCCGCTGTCGCCGCCAACGAGGAAATAGCGGTTTCCCTTGTAGGCGATGATCCCTCGGTGCCGCGGGTCGAACGCCACGGTGTTGCCGATGTCCGAGCCCTCGATGAACCAGTCGTAGTGAAAGAAGACGCGGCCCGTGTTGAAGCCGGCCGAAGACTGGACCTCGACGTTGCGAATGAACCAGTTGCGGGCGAGATCGACGTAGTCCGCGAATTTGACCGTGATCCCGAGGCCGGGGTGCTTCAGCGTGACGTCGCTGACCAACGAATCCTCGGCGTAGCCGAGGCGCCGGTCCCATGCCGGGTCGTCAAGCCATGCGAACTTGCCGTCGATGAAGAAGCCGGTGCGGCAGACGTTGCCCATCGTCTGGTTGGCGTCGCCGACACGCGGGAAGTAGAGATCGCGAACTGAATAGGTCGCGTCGAAGCCCACCAGGACGTTGCCATTTCCGATGACGAGGCTTCTGGGCACTTGTATGCGCGGCCAATCCTAGGGGAAGCGCCCGGGGACGGCCATTAACAACCTGGGTTTCCGCGCCGGGCCGCGCCTCCCTACAATCGCGGCAATCGCTTCCCGCAAACAACGGAGCACAACGTCTTGGAACACGATTCGAACGAGTTTCGGCCACCCGTACGCATAGTCGCCTCGCGGCAGCGCCGCAGAACCGTAACCGCCCGCCTGCGCTCAGGCGTCCTCGAGCTGCTCGTGCCTTCGTCCATGCCTCATGCCGAGCGGGAGCAATGGGCGGAAAGGATGCGACAGCGCCTCGAGCGCCGGATGCGTCGATTCCGCCCCACCGACGAGCGGCTCGCCGAGCGTGCGCGAGCTCTCAACCTCCGGCATTTCGGCGGCCGCCTGCGGTGGACGTCGATCGGTTATGCCGAGATGTCCCATACGTGGGGAAGCTGCACCTTCACCGTCGGGGCGATCCGTATCGCCAGGCGCGCGGCGGCGCTGCCGGACTGGGTGCTGGACTACCTGCTGATGCACGAGCTGGCCCACCTCGAGCACAGCGACCACGGGCCGGCATTCCACGAGCTCGAGAATCGCTACCCGTTGACGGAGCGGGCGAAGGGCTTCCTTATGGCCATCGACGTCGGGGCTGCTAGGGCCTAAGGACGACCTTAAGCACGGGGGAGGCAGGCCTCCCCCGTGGAGCCCCCTCCCGTAAGACGTTGCCTGGAGGCGCCTGGAAGGGGCATAAGGGACGGCCGGAGTAAATCCGGCCTAGGGCTCCCCTAGAGGTACGTGTTCTAGGGAGTAAGGACGATCTTAAGCACGGGGGAGGCAGGCCTCCCCCGTGGAGCCCCCTCCCGTAACACGTTGCCTGGAGGCGCCTGGAAGGGGCATAAGGGACGGCCGGAGTAAATCCGGCCTGGGGCTCCCCTAGAGGTACGTGTTCTAGGGAGTAAGGACGATCTTGGTCGCTTCGCGGGCGTCGAACATCTTGTAGGCGTCCGCGGCCTGGTCGAGCTTCATCCGGTGGCTGATGATCGTCTCCGGCTTAAGCCGCCCGGCGGCGATCAGGTCGAGGAGCGGGCGCATGTATTTCTGCACGTTGCACCGGCCGGAGCGAAAGGTCAGCGCCTTCTCCCACATGTGGTAGTAGTTGAAGTCGGCGGTGAACTCGCTCGGGACGCCGACCACCGAGATCGTGCCCCCTCCGCGCACGCACTGGATCGCTGTGTCAACCGTCGCGGTGAGGCCGACGGCCTCGATACTCGAATCGGCGCCGATGCCGCCGGTCTGAGCCGCGATCGATTCCACAGGGTGAGAGCGAGCTGCGTTGATCGGCGTTCCTCCCAGCTCCTGCGCGATTTCGAGCCGCGACTCGACCATGTCAACCACGAAGACGCGCGCAGGTCCGAACAGCTGCGCGCACATCGTCGCCATCAAGCCGACCGGACCCGCCCCGATCACCGCGACGTTGTCGCCCGGGTGGATCTCTGCTCGGTCCGCGGCGAACATCCCGGTGGAGAGGATGTCGCCGACGAAGATCGCCTGCTCGTCGGTCATGCCCTCCGGAATGAGCTCCATCGAGTGGTCCGCGAGAGGTACGACTACGTATTCGGCCTGTCCCCCACCGAGTCCACCGAGCACGGCGCCGAATCCGAAGGTGGCTATGTTGAGGCACTGGTTGAACCAACCCTTGCGGCACAGCGCGCAGTGGCCGCAAGAGGTGTAGAAGCTCACTACCACGCGATCCCCCGGCTTGAATCGCTTGACCGCCGGCCCAACCTCCTGGATCACTCCGACGAACTCGTGCCCGAGCAGCTCGCCCGCGACCATCGGAATCCGCCCGTGGTAGGCGTGCAGGTCGGATCCGCAGATGGCTCCGAGGGTCACCTTCAGCAGGGCCTCGTCGGGAGCCTGGATTGACGGCTTAGGTACATCCATGACCTGGACCTGTCCGACCCCTTGAAAGGTCGCAGCCTTCATGCTGCGGAATTCTATGCCGACCCGCAAGTAGGCTTTGGACGTGCGCCTGAAGGGAGCTGTGGTTCTGATCACCGGCGCCTCCAGCGGCATCGGAGCAGCGACCGCCGTCGCGTTCGCGAAGCGTGGCGCGAGGCTCGAGCTGGGCGCCCGGCGCGTCGACCGTCTCGAGACAGTCGCCGAGAGGTGCCGCAAAGCCGGCTCGCCAGAGGTCAACGCGCGGCGCCTGGACGTGGGCGAGCGCGGCGACGCGCGCGCATTCGTCGCGGGCGCGCTGCGCACGCACGAACGGCTCGACGTGCTCGTCAACAACGCGGGCACAGGGTGGATGGGCCGGCTGCACCAGATGCCTGAGGAGAAGGTCGACGAGCTGATCGCGACCAACCTGAAAGGTGTGATTGCAACGATCCAGGCGGCTCTGCCCTGGATGCTCGAACGCCGCCGCGGCGTGATCATCAACGTCGCCTCGATCGTCGCCTTTCGCGCGTCGCCATACTCGGCGGTTTACTCCGCCACCAAGCATGCGGTCGCGGGACTGTCGCACGCGCTTCGCGGAGAGCTGTCCGGCTCGGGCGTGAAGGTGTGCGTCGTGTATCCCGGCGTGACCGCGGGCACCGAGTTCTTCTCGGCGACCGAGCGCCCGGTCGGTCCGCAGTATCCGGCGACGTGGGTCGCCAACGTGATCGTCCGCACTGCGCAGTTTCCACGCCGGGACGCGATGGTGCTTCCGATTCGGGCCGTCCAGCTGGCCGAGCCGGTTTTCGGCGGCCTGATGGACCATGCGCTGGGCGAGGCCCGGCGGCTGGCGTCTCCGGACCTCAGCGGAACGGGCATGCCGAAGAGCTAGCGGCTACTTCTGCCACGCCTCCAGCAGCTTCTCGAGCTGCCTGGCGTTCTTGACCGAGTAGTTCGAGTAGTTGTTGTTCATCAGGGCATGGACCTGCTTGGCCGAGCGCTCCATCTCCTTGATCCGGGGCACCCATTCCACGAGCTGCTCGTCCTTGTAGTCGTGGCGGAAGCGGAGGTTCGGCGGCGCGCCCTTGATGTCCCAGGTCTCGTGGTTGCGGCCGTGAAAGCGAACGACCGCGAGCTTGGTCGAGGTGACCTCGTGGACCGGCGGCATGCTCGTCTTGTGCCCTTGAGGCACGTCGACCGCCACGTAGGGGATGTCGCGGGTGCGTAGGAAGGCGAGAGTGCCCTCGAGATGTCGCGCGTCCAGCCATTCCGGCTTGCGGAACTCGACGGCGACTTGGAAGCCGAACATGCGCTCCTGGCACTGCTCGATGTAGGCCAGCGAGCGCGACGAGGGCAGGAACCACGGCGGGAACTGGAAGAAGACGGCGCCGAGCTTGCCCGCGGCCCGCAGCGGCTCAAGCGCCGCGCGGAACCTGTCCCACGACTCGTCGACCAGCCCGTCAGGCATCTGCTCGAGGTAGATGTTCTTTTCGCGCAGCTTTTCAGGGAGCTCGTCGCGGATGTCCTTGGGGAGGGCCATCGGTTTGGTGGGATGGTTGGTGAACAGGGAAAAGGACTTGACATCGAAGGTGAAGCCTTCAGGCGTGCGCGCCACCCACAGCTCCGAGTTCTCGGGCTTGGGCATGCCGTAATACGTCGAGTCGACCTCGACCAGCGAGAACTGGCTTGCGTAAAAGTTCAGCCGCTCCTCCGAGCTCTTGGCGTTGAGCGGATAGAACAGCTTGGAGTCGATGAGCGACTTGTCGATCCAGCCCGCGATCCCGACCCGTACCGTCATGGGTCCGATCGTGGCACAGGAGAGATATGATCCGTGCCTCCACGTGGGCCGCTACATCCGCTACTGGTACACGTACCGCACCGTGGTAGCGGTCGTCATCGCCGTCGTGCTCAGCGGGGCCATCTACTGGCTCTACACCCAGCAGGTGGCGTGCGACACGCACGTGGGGGTCTGCGCGATCAATGTCTCTGTTCACCCGCAGGACCGCTTCGTCGGTCAATCGGCTACAGACCAGACCATCGAGATCGTCGGTCTTGACGACGCGAGCGTCCAGCAAATCGGCAGGTACCCCATCACGCGCAACCACTACGCGGACGCCTTGACGAATCTCGAGAAAGCCGGCGCCGCTGTGGTCGCCTTCGACATCGGGTTCCCAGACGCCACCAACGACGCCTACGACGACGCCTTCGCCAAAGCGTTGGCGTCGAGCACCATTCCAGTCATCCTTTCCTACGGGGGCGAGAACACGGTCGCCGGGAACGGGAAGATCATTCAGACCGGGCCAGGCACCACCCCTAAGGGGATCGACCAGATACCTCTGCGCAAGCTCTGGTGCGCCGATGGCAACTCAAACCCGAACGCTCCGTGCCAGAAGCCATATCCAAACGTCGTCCTCGCGTCCACCGATATCCGGCTCGACGCCGACGGAGTCGTGCGACGCATGTCGATGTTCGTGCAGCCTGCATGTTTTGCGACCGGCGCCTGCGACACGCCGACCATCTATCCCCTCGGTTTCGCGGCCTATCGGGCTTTCGTGCTGCAGGGATCGAGCGGACCCGGCCTTCAGGAATCAGGCAGCGCCGTCGCGTTCGACACGAACTGGACGCAGCCCCTTCAGGTCGACGGTACCGGTGCGGCGTTGATCAACTTCACCGGCCCCGCCGACAATTTCAAGGCCAATAAGCAGTACCTCTCATTCGGCGACGTAGCGACCGGCAACTTTCCGGCAGACGCCGTCACGTATGTGAATGCGGTGGGTAAGCGCGACGGCAAGATCGTCCTGATCGGCGCTTACAACCTCACCGGTTTCCACGACGAGCAGCTAGTGACGACGAGCGCCGGCTCCAGCGGAACGCCGATGACCGGCGTGGAGATTCACGCCAACCTGGTCCAGATGTTGCTCAAGAACGGATCTGCGTTTCTCACCACCGAGTCGCCGCTGCTGCTCTTTCTTCTGATCCTTGCGCTCGGGCTGGTAACCGCGGTCGGCGTCTCACGAGTCAGCGTTCTTTGGGGTCTCGCCGGCACGCTGTTGGCGTTGGTCGTGTTCACGTTTGGCATGAGCTATTTCGCCAACTTCGGCGGCTTCGTGCCCGACCTGTTCCATCCATGGCTCGCCATCGGTCTGACCTACTCAGGAGTGACCGCGTATCGGTTCCTCTACGAGGATCGCGAGAAGCGCAAAGTCACACGGCTCTTTGGGGTTTACCTCAAGCCTGAGATCGTGGCCCAGCTGGCCAAGACCCGCGGCGGCGTGGACGACATCATGCGAGGCGGAGAGCGGCGCGACGTCACACTGCTGTTCGTCGACATCCGCGGCTTCACCTCGATGTCGGAGTCGATGGCCGCGAACGACGTGACCGAGGTCGTGCAGATGTACCTCGACCACCTGAGTGGAATCATCTTCACGTGGGATGGGACGGTCGACAAGTACGTTGGCGACGAGATCGTGGCTTTCTGGAACGCGCCTCGCTTGCAGGAAAACCATGCGCTGCTCGCCGTGCGCTGCGCGTACGACCTGGTCAACCGCGCTCCCGAGCTGCAAGAACGACTTCTGGCCAAAGGCCTACCCCCCATACGGTGGGGCATCGGCGTGAACACGGGGCCGGCAGTCGTCGGAATGATGGGCTCGCGCAGCCGCCTGCAGTACACCGCGCTCGGTGACACGGTCAACACCGCTGCGCGCTTCTGCGCCCACGCGCCTGCATTCCACTTGCTGATCGGCCAGCAGACATACGAGATGTGCAAGGACTACATCGCCGTCGACCTCGTGCCGGGCGTTCAGCTGAAGGGCAAGTCAGCCGAGACCTTCCGCATCTACCAGGTGACCGCGATCCGGGAGACACCGACGTCGCCCTGGGTCCACTTTCCGACCGAGATGGCGACACAGGCTCACCACACGTTCACGTCGCAGTACACGCAGCAGGGCGTCATCGCGGCGGGAGAGTCGGGCTCGCGCGACATCCTGGTCGGCGAAGCGGCGGAGCAGGCGCTGGCGGGCCAGGGCCCGTCAACGAACTAATGCAGGTACGCCGCCGCTAGCACGATCGCCACAGCGGCCACGGACAGCGTGGCCATGACGCCCATGCATCCGGCGGACTGCTTGACCACGGGCTTGACCGGTGGCGCCGGGTTGTAGACGGCCTGGGGTGGCACGGCCATCGTAGGTTGCTGAATCGCGATACCGATCGGCGTGGCTGGAAGTACAGCAGGCTGAGGATTGGAGCCCGGAACCATCCTGGAAAGATCGGCTCCTGGCTCGAGGCTTCGCTGCCAGCCTGGGAAGAGCCGATCGCCGATCCGCGAGACAGCGTCGTCGAACTCCTGGCCAGTCTGGAAACGGTCCTCAGGCCGCTTCGAGATGGATTTGAGGATGCACTCCTCGAGCGTAGGGTCGAGCCCCGGGCGATGGACGGATGGGGGCTTCGGCGGCGCCTGGACATGCTTGGCCATCAGGGTGAACGGCCCGTCGGACTCGTTCGCGGTGAACGGCGCCTGGCCGGCCACCAGCTCGTAGAACATGATCCCAGCCGAGTAGAGATCGCTTCGCCCGTCGACCTTGCTCGAGGCGACCTGTTCGGGCGACATGTACTGCGGGGTGCCGACGGTCGTGCCGGTCTTGGTCGCCGTTCCCCCGACGCCGCTGTCGTCGGTCAGCCTCGCGATCCCGAAGTCCGCGACCTTGACCATGCCGTCCTCGGAGAGAAGGACGTTCTCCGGCTTCATGTCCCTGTGAACGATCGCGTGCTTGTGCGCGTAATCGAGAGCCTGCAGCACGCCATGCATGACCGCGAAGACCTGTGGCGGGGGTATCGGGCCCCGGTTGAGCCAGTCCCTGAGCGACTTGCCGCGCACGAACTCCAGGACGATGTAGTTGGCTTCGCCGGTCAGCTCCAGGTCGTGGACCTGAACGAGGTTGGGGTGGCTGGTCCGGGCCATCACCTGGGCTTCCTGCAAGAAGCGCTTCAAGGCGAGCGGGTCGGTCGCGGCGGACTGGATCAGCTCCTTGATCGCAACCTCACGTCCCAGGCCAGGCTGCTCGGCGAGGTAGACGGTGCCCATCCCGCCGCGGCCCAACTCGCCCTTCACCCGGTACTTGCCGATATATCGCTCGCCGGCCGGCGTCGGGGTTGTTGCGATCATCACCGGGATCGGCGGCGGCGGGGCCGACGGCGGCGGCACCGGTATGAGTCGCATCGTTGCGGAGACGTCAGACACGTACGGTGCAGGCGAGGCGAGCGCCGGCGCGGGGCTGGCGGGGGTCGCCTGGGCGGGCGGGTGCGCCGCCGGGCGGGGAGCGTCGGCGGAGGCAGAGTCTTGCTGGGTCGGAGCCCACGGAGGAACGCCTGGGGTCGGCGAGTCGGGCGGCGTGCCAGGGGGTTGACCGGAATCGGTCATCGCCTCGCGAGCCTAGCAGAGTGCGTTGGGAGTCAGATGACGTTCAGACCAACCCTGCTCTGGCTATAGCGTTTTCGCGTCATTCAACCCATAATCGGGCCCGCAGCAGCCCGCCAATAGGAGGAGAGAGAACCAATGTCGCAGATCCCACCGCCGCCCCCAGGGCAACCGGCACCAATGGGTGGAACGCCGAGCGCCGCGGGCAGCAACAAGAAGACCTATACGATCCTTGCCTACCTGCTCGGCTGGATCACCGGACTCATATTCCTGTTCGTCGGCAAGGACGATCCGGACGTGAAGTGGAACGCCGCCAACGCGATCGTCATCTTCGGCAGCCTAGCCGTGGTAAGTATCGTCGCGAGCTTCGTTCCCCCTGTGAACGTCGTGGTATTCCTCGTTGGCTTCATCTACTGGGCGATCATCATGTTCCAGGCCCTACAGGGAACCGGCCAACGCATCCCGGCACCCGGGATAGCTCCATACATCAACAAGTACGTAGACCAGCTGGCGAACTCCGTCAACTAGTCCCGACCTCTAAGTCAAAAGGCTTCGCTAACGCGGAGCCTTTTCTTTTTAGATGCCGGCGATCTGCTCCAGGACGCGTTCGATTCCGGCCCGGAGCTCATCGCGCTCTTCGCGCATCAGCCGTGCCTCGGCCCGCGCGGACGCGAGCTGGTACCTGAGCCGCTCGATCTCCGCCTGAAGGTCGCGCACCCGTGGGTCGGGCCCGCCCGCGGACGTTTGGACCTCGGCGAGCTCCAGCCGCAGGCGTTCGATGGTGACCTTCAGCTCGCGTCGCTCGGCGAGCAGCTGCTGGACGACGGACTCAGACGGCTTTGTCGGCTCTTTCGACATAACGACACAGGCCTGGCTGGAACTCGCGCAGGCGCAGGTGCTCCATCTCGCCGCGCAGATAGCGCGCCTTGATGCCCAGACCCTTGATGCCTTTCGCTGTTTCGTACGGGAACCTGTAGAGCTTTCCCGAATCGACCAGCAGGCAGACGGAGAGCTTCTCGCCGTCCTTCTCGATCACGTGCTTGTAGCACGGCACCGTGCGGCGCGCAATCTCCATCTTCTTGAAGCCGCCCACCCTGCCGGCGAGCACGTCCATCGGGCTTCGCATGTTCGAAATCCTAGTGTCCCGCTGCTTTGCAGCGGGCCCTTCAGTTGAGAAGTGAGAGCTGCTCGGGCTCAGGCGGAGGTTTCAGGATGACCTGGCGCCGGTCCGACACTCCGTGAACCGCTTGGAGACGGGACACGGTCTTCATCGTCGTCTCGCCGAAGGCAGGTGGAAGGTAGGCGCGCTGCTGGTACGCCTTCTCGTAGCGAGGCACCAGCTCCGGCCAGTGCCTGGCCAGGACCGACATGAAATGCTCGCGTGTTCCGTCCTTGAGGTGAAGCATCCCGGCCCAGAGCCCCGTTGCGCCGGCGGCTCTCGCGGCTTTGATCACGGCCTCGAGACGATCCGGCCGGTCGGAGAGCCCCGGCAGGATCGGCGCCAAGCCGACGCCGACGTCGATACCGGCCGAGACCAGCTTCTCGATCGCGCGAAGCCGCTGTCTTGGATGCGCCGTGCCCGGCTCGGTCCGCCGCCAGACCTCGTCGTCGACTGTGGGGATGCTGAAGGTGATGTGAAGGTCCGCGCGTCGCGCGAGGTCTGAGAGCACGTCGATGTCGCGAACGATCATCGGGCCACGAGTGATCATCGCCGTGGGATTGGAGAAGTCGCGCAGCACCTCCAGGCACCTACGGGTCAGCTTGTAACGCCCCTCGGCGGGCTGGTAGGGATCTGTGGCGGCGCCAATCACCACCGTCTCTCTGTGCCATGACTTCCGCGAAAGCTCGCCGCGCAGGACGCCGGCCACGTTCACCTTGATTCGAATCGCGCGGCCGTATCGATCATCGGAGGGCCGGTCAGCCCGAAGCTCGAAAGCGCGGACGTAACAGAACGCACACCGGTGCTCGCAGCCGGTGTATGGGTTGAGCGACCAGCCAAAACCCATGCCCTTGACCGGGTTCAGCGCGGACTTGCACTGCACCTCGAGGTACTCCACGTCGGCGAGGCGAGGCTCGGGAGATTCCATCCGCCGATGGTAGAACAGATGTTCGCTCTTAACAAGCTGGGTTGCGGCGACGAGCTTCTGTCTGTTTTGCTGGCCTCAGGCGTGCCGGTTGGGGGCAATCAGTAGGTCCGATCCTTATCGCCGCTTTGCGCGCTGGGCCCTCGGTTCAGGTTGCTTTTTTGCGGGTGCGGCGTTTGGGTCGGGTCGTCGAGGACGGGCAAAAGTCGTTGAGGACGCACTCCTCGCAGCGCGGCCGGCGCGCGATACAGACCCGCCGTCCATGGAGGATCAGCCGGAGCGACATTCCTGTCCACTCCTCTTTTGGAACCATTGCGCACACCTGGTGCTCGATCTTCACCGGGTCGCGGGTCGCCACCAGGCCGAGCAGGTTGGTGAGCCGCGTTACGTGAGTGTCGACCGCAAGACCCGGCACGTTGAACCCGACCCCAAGGATGACATTCGCCGTCTTGCGGCCGATCCCCGGGATCTTGACCAGGTCCTCCAACGTCGGCGGAATCTGACCACCGAACAACTCGACGATCTTCCGGCTGGCGTCGATGATCCTGCGCGTCTTGAGCCTGAAGAACCCCGTCGGTTTGATCAGCTGCTCGACCTCGGCGGGATCGGCGGCTGCCAGGTCAGCCGCGGTCGGATAGCGCTTGAACAGCTCCGGCGTGACGAGGTTCACGGACCGATCGGTGGTTTGCGCGGAGAGGATCGTCGCGATCACCAGCTGGAAGGGATCCTGGTGGGCCAGCTCCGTCACGGCTGGGTACAGGTCGCGCAAGCGCTCGACCGTGAGGAGCGCGCGCTTCTTCGCCCCGCGCGGCGGCGGGGGCTGCATCCATGACTTCTTCGGCTTCTTCTTTGGGCCCTTGGCGGTTTTAGGTGCCAAGGAGCTTGCGCGCAGCTGCGGCGACCTGCGCGCCTTCGGCCCGGCCCGCGAGCCTCGCCGTCGCCTCCTTCATCACCATCCCAAAACCCTTCGGCCCTTCGGGCTTGAGGTGAGCTATGACTGCGGCGACCTCGGCCTCCACGTCCTGCTCGCTCATCGCGGCGGGAAGGTACGTCTTCAACACTTCCATCTCCGCCTCCTCGCGGCGCGCCGAGTCCGCGCGCCCCGCTTTGCGATACACGTCGATCGCCTCTTCACGCCGCTTCACCTCTTTGCGCGCGAGGCGAACCACGAGCTCGTCGTCGATCCTTCCGCCGGCGCCACTCTCCTTGCTCGCCTTCACCAGCTCGCTCTTCAAGAGCGAAAGAGTGTCGAGCGTGACGCCGTCTCGGCGCCTTCGCGATTCGATCAGCTCGGACTGGATGCGGTCGTAGAGGGCCACGGCGGCGATTGTCACACATGCCCACCGATCGCCGATAATCGGCGCCTGATGCCTTACGCCCTGGTACTCGGACCGGCCGCTGCGCTGCTCGGCATCGTGGCGATCTTCTTCGTACTGAGGCGCAAGTCGGTGGACAAGCGCTCGATGTATTCCGCGCGGCGGTCCCAGATCGAGCACAAAGTTCGCGCAGCCCGGCAGCGCACGCTTACCCCGCACGGAAGGGCTGAGAAGCCTGAGGAGACCGCGAGCGCCGCCGCGCCGGCATCTCCATTCGGTGGAACGCAGGCTCCGATCGCGACCTACGAGGCTTCGGCCTACGAGCCACCTCCCGCCGCGGCAGCGCCGGCTGTCAGGGGAGTCTCCGATGCGCCGACGAGCTCGCCGTGGGACGTCGGCCCTACCGTCGCGCCCCCAACCCAGTTCGACGCTCCCATACCGGGCCAGTTCGAAGCCCCGCCGGCGGCGCCTCCCTATGAGCCCGCGGCGCCGAGCGAGCCCGTCTGGACACCCGCCCCCGCGCCGGCCGAGCCGGCGGCGCCTGTGGAACCCGTCCGTCCGGCGGCAACCGCGGCCTCTCCGGCCGCCTGGTCGGTCGTGGGCGAAGCAAAAGAGTCAGCCGCCACCGTTGAGCCTCAACCGAAGAAAAAGAAGGGCAAAGACCGGGAGGCGGCCCCCAGTGGCTCATGGACGCTTGCGTCAGGCAACGCTCCGGGAGATGAACCCGAGGAGGGGGAGGTCAAACCGCCGGGCCAGGCTGTTGCGATCGCTCAGTACGCGATAGTCGTGGTCGGGTTGATTGCGGTGTTGATCGGCGTACTGATCATGGTGGCCGGCTCCAGCGTCAAATAAACGCCGCGAGGATCGCGCCGGCTAACGCTCGTCCACCATCCGCCATCACCGTGTCGAGCACGAGCGTTCGAAATCCCAGCTCTTCCAGGTCCGCGGCAAGCTCCTGGTCGCGGCTGTCGAGCACGAAGCTGGCGGCGACCTCGCGGTACATGCGTGCCACCTCGACCGGGGTTGGTTGAGGACCGACCGCTCGCATCATCTCCACCGTAGGACCTTTCAACGACGCGCCGCGAACGATCGGAGTAATCGCCACGGTGCGCTCGCGTGGCATGTGCGCGCCGATGACTTTGAGGATGGGAGCGATCGAGATCAGCGGGTTGGATGGCCCGATGATGACGAGCTCCGAGTCATCCAGCGCCGACACCACCTCGCGAGTCGGCCGCGCCTGATCGATGCCGGCGAGCTCGATGCCGCGCAGAGCAGGCCCAAGCCTCTCGCGCACGAAATATTCCTGGAACGAAAAATCTCCTCTTTCGGTGAGGAACCGGGTCCGCACGCGCTCGTTGGTCATGGGCAGAACACGCGTGACGAGACCAAAGCGGGCACTCAACGCCAGCGCGCACTCCGTGAGGGTGCACCCCCGGGCGAGCATGTCGGTGCGCAGAACATGTGTCGCGAAGTCCTTGTCGCCGATGCGAAACCACGCCGGCTCGCCAAGGCGGGCCAGCGCGTCGAGCACGTGAAAGGAATCCCCTTCCACCCCGTAGCCGGCCGACTCGTTGAACACACCGGCCAGCCGGTAGATCACTGCGTCAACGTCGGGTGAGACGAGGTGGCCCCAGAACTCGTCGTCGTCCGCGGTGTTCGCAATGACAGTCAGGTGTCCGGGTGGAAGCAAGGGCTGCATCGCGGCGGCAAGCCTGGCGCCGCCCGTTCCGCCGGCGAGGAGCACCGTCCTCAGCGGAAAAGATCCTCGGCCGCGGGCCGGATCAGGTCCCGGCCGGTCCCTGTCCCCTGCCATGCCATGCCCCGGACGATTACGGCCGGAGCTCGATTCGTCTTTCCCATCACGAGCCCGGCCGCGGCCGCGATGTCGTCGGCGATCGCAAGGACGGTCGCCTGGAGCTCTTTGCCGTTGTCGTCGGGGCCGCCCCGCAGGTCGACCAGCGCTGGCAGGCCGGCGACGCCGAGAGCCACGTTGACGATTCCGAGCCTCCACGGCCGGCCGAACGTGTCGGAGACGATCACACCCACTTCGACGCCGGTCAGCTCCCGCAGCCGGCCGCGCAGCCGGCTCGCGCTGGCATCCGGATCCTCGGGCAGCAGCGCCAGCTCGTCCGAGCCCGGGACGTTGGAGTGATCGACGCCACCATTCGCGCACACGAAACCGTGCCGGGTCTCGGTGATCAGGACTCGTTCCGATCGAAGCACCCGGACGCTCTCGTTCAGGATCACCTGCACGATCCGGGGATCGGGCGACGCCACGAGCCTGGACGCGATGCGTTTCGCCTCGTCGCTCGCCTGCACCGAGCGAAAGTTGATGAGCCGCCCTTCGGACTTGGACACGACCTTCTGGGCGACCACCAGCACGTCGCCGTCTTCGAGCCTGGATCTGGAGCCGATCAGCTCACCGAGGTCGTCTCCCGGCCGGACCTCAGGCAGGCCCTCCACTCCGATCAGCTCGAGCTGCGTCACACCGCACGCCGCAACCGCGCCAGGTCGCCCGGCTCGTCGAGGTCGAGCGCCATGGCGTCCGAATGATGCACGACGAATTCGACGCCGAGGCTCTGTGCCTCCTGGCGGAACTTCGCCAGAGAATCCGAACCAAAATGAAGTGAGATCGCGGTTGGCGGTCGCACGTAGAGCGCGTTGGTGCCGCCCCGTCCGACCGCCGGCACCGCCACCACGACGGGAGCGTCGCGGCGCGCAGCCGACTCGAGCACCTCGCGCACTGCGTCGGGCGTGACGAGGGGCAGGTCGCTCGAGAGAAGGAGCACCGCGTCGGCGCCGCCGCCCACCGCTCGGGCGATGCCGCGCGCCGCGGCCACGTTCTGTCCCTCTTGCCTTGGTTCGCGCAGGACGTTTACACCCCAGCTCTCTGCCAGGCCGGCGACCTCTTCGCTGCCGGCGACGACGAGCACGTGATCGCCGGCGGCCGCCGCTTGCACGGCGAGCCAGGCATTGTTCCGCGCGAGATCGCGCCGCGCCTGTGGCCCGAGGGCGGGTTGCAAGCGCTGCTTCGCCGAACCGAAGTCCTTGATCAGAACGATCACCCAGCTGGACACCGCTAACCCCACCGCTCGCGCAAGCGCGGAAGAATCTGCGAGCCATACAACTTCAAGAAGCGCGCCTGGTCGTCGCCGGGTGCGTGGAAGACGAGGTGATCGAAGCCCAGCTCGAGGTATGGCTTCAGCTGCTCGATGTGCTCATCCGGGTCGTTCGAAACGAGCCAGCGCCGGTGCGCGACGTCCTCGACGCCGCGCGCCAGCCGCTCCATCTCGCGAGGATCGTCCACGCCGGCTTTCGCTTCGGCCGGCAGGGCCAGCGCGGCCCAGATCTTCGTGTCTTCCATGGCACGCGAACGATCCGTGTCGTAAGACACCTTGACCTCGATCATGCGGTCGAGGCCGCTCGCGTCACGACCCGATTCCTTAGCCCCATCTGCGAACGACGGGAGCAACTGCTCCGAGTAGAGCTCCATTCCCTTGCCCGACGTGCAGATGAGCCCATCCCCAGCGCGCCCGGCGTATTTGGCCACCTGCGGCCCTCCGGCGCCGATATAGATCGGAATTGGCTGGTCAGGGCGGTCATAGATAGTCGCGTTGCGCGTGTGGTAGTACTCGCCGTCGAATGTGACCGACTGCTCGGTCCACAGGAGACCGATCAGCTTGACCGCCTCGCGTAGCCGGGCGAAGCGCTCCTTGTTGTCGGGCCACTGGATTCCAAGCGCGCCTTCGTTCAGATGCTCGCCGGTGCCGACACCGAGAATCATGCGGCCGGGGAACAAGGACCCAAGCGTCCCGAACGCCTGCGCGACGATCGCTGGGTGGTAACGGAAGGTTGGAGTCACAACCGAGGTGCCAAGCGCAACGCGTTTGGTCCGCTCGCCTGCGGCCGCAAGCCATGCGAAAGCAAAGGGCGCGTGCCCGTCGGAATGGCGCCAGGGCTGGAAATGGTCGCTGACGAACACGCTCTCAAATCCGTTGGCTTCGGCGGCGACTGCGAAATCGAGCAGCTCACGCGGGCCGAATTGTTCGGCCGACGCCTTATAGCCGAGGCGCAGCATCGTTAACGATCAGCGCGGGGAACCCGCCGGTAATACCGCCCCCAGCTGAATGCGACCCCGCTGATCGCGCTCACGACAACCACCACTGCCAGCGCGATGAGGCTGCGGCGGTCGAAGCTACGGACTGCGCCGGCGGTCATCAATACGACCAGACCCGCGGCCATGAGCATCATCACCACGAGCGTGATCGCGCGGTGGGGCCTCATCGTGCTGTTAGCTTACCGGCGCGTGGGCCAGCCAAGCCGGAGGGTCGTGAGACTCAAATCGGTGACGTCGACACAGGACGTCGCTCGCCCGATGCCGATCGGGTCGATCGTCGTCGCCGATCATCAGACGGCGGGCCGCGGCCGCCTCGATCGCAGGTGGGAGGCTCCGCCTGGAACGGCTCTGCTGGTCTCGTTCGTGCTGCGCCCCAACCCGGTCCTGAGCCTGGCGGCAGGCGTCGCTGCCGCCCAGGCGTGTGGGGATGGTGTCCGGCTCAAGTGGCCCAACGACCTTTTGCTGGCCGGCTCCAAGGTGGGTGGAATCCTGGTCGAGGTCACACCAACCACCGCGATCTGCGGCATCGGCATCAACCTCACCTGGGCGCCACCCGGCGCCGCGAAGCTGAACCTTGACCGTGACCGGCTGCTGGACAGGCTTCGTGACGAGCTCGACCGCTGGACCGCCGCGGACCTCGAACAGGTCCTCACCATCTGGAGAGCGCTCTCCGACACGTTGGGCAGGCGAGTCCGCGTCGACCTGGGCGAACGCGTCATCGAAGGCATTGCGGAGGACATCGGACCCGCAGGCGAGCTCATCGTCGACGGCACGCGGGTGAATTTCGGCGGCGTCACGCACCTGTGAGGCTCGCGATCTCGGGCAGGATCTCTCCTGATTTGCCGCGGATGACGACGGCCGCGAGGTTGTCGAATGGGGTCGGCTCCGCGTTGACCACGATGAGCTGCGCCCCGGACCGGACGGCCACCAACGGGATGTCCGCCGCCGGGTAGACGGCCAGCGAAGAACCCACGACGAGCATCACGTCAGCCTGCCGGGCGAGCGCGAAGGCTTGCTGGATCGCCGCCTGCGGCATCGGTTGACCGAACAGGACCACGGTCGGCTTGAGGAACGATCCGCCGCATCGCCTGCACCGAGGCGGCATCTCCACCTCGAGACGAGCCTGGACCTCGCCGCGCGCTTCTCGGTTCCCACAGTCGAGGCACTCGACGGTCCGGCCGGATCCATGGATCTCGATCACCGTCCCGCTGCCCGAGTCCTGGTGCAGCCCGTCCGTGTTCTGCGTCACGACGGCGACCAGGCGTCCCGACGCCTCGAGCGCGGCGAGCGCATGGTGGCCGGCGTTCGGGCGGGCCATCAAAGCCACCCGTCCACGCTCCTTCGACACCTTCCAGTAGGCGCTCGGGTCCGCCATGAAGTACTCGATCGAGGCGACCTTGATGGGGTCGTACTGCGTCCAGAGGCCGCCCGCTCCTCGGAACGTCGGAATGCCGCTCTCCGCCGACACTCCGGCCCCTGTCAAGGCCAGGCCGTGACTGGCGCCGCCGATGATGTCGGCCGCCTGCCGGATGGTCAAGCCCCGTCCTGTGTCGTGGCCACGACGGGGCTCTGTGCCTTCTGGCGGCGGTACTCCGCATAGCTCGTCATCGCGGCAGCGGTCGGAAACTGTACCCACGGCGAGGTCTTCTCCTCCCGGATCGCGGTCACGTTGAACAGCCGGAAGGTCTCCGCCGACTTGCCCTTGAGCTGTAGGCCCGGCATCTCGTCGACCGCGATGAAATCCGAGCACGCCTGGAACGTCGTCCAACCCACCAGCAGGTTGAAAGCGGGCGCTGCGCCGCAAAAGCGCGCCGCGGTATTCACGGTGTCGCCGAGCGCCGTGTACTGAAGGCGGTCTTTGCTCCCCATGTTCCCGACGACCGCGGGCCCCGTGTTGACTCCGATGCCCCAGCTGATGGCCGGCAAACCTTTGGCCGCGAGCCTGGCTTCGAGGATCGGCGCATGGTTGACCAGGTCGTAGGCGCACCGGACGGCTAGCAGGGCGTGGTCCGGCTGGGCGACCGGCGCATTCCACAAGGCCACGATCTCGTCGCCCACGTACTTGTCGATCGTGCCGTCCCATTTGAGGATCAAGGTGCTCATGTCGTCGAGGTACTCGTGGATGACCGCCTGGACGTCCTCTGCGGACATTCCCTCGGACAGGGCAGTGAACCCGCGGATGTCGACGAACAGCAGCGTGATGTCGCGGCGTTCGCCCTTCGAGATGATGTCCTCGACCGAGCGCGACGCAGCGAGCTGCTGCGCAATGCGAGGGTCGACCCAATGACCGAAGATGCGCTCCACCTTGCGGCGCTCGCGCTCCACGAGGACGTAGCGCGCGGCGAGCGAGAAGCCTGCGGCCAGCACGATCGCGACCGGCGTGTAGATCGGATCGACCAGGAAACCTGAACGTCCGAGAAGGATGGCCAGCAGCGCATAGGCGGCCAGCACGACGCCGGTGACGAGCATCGCCCGGCGAAACGACAGGAGGTAGACCGCCACGCCAATCAGCGTCCCCATCAGAAGAGTGGCGAGCAGATCCGAAGAGTCGGGCTGCGGCCGGACGTAGCGATCCGCGAGCACGGTGGAGATCGCGTCGCCCATGATCCGGTAGCCGTAGTTCTGGTTGGGGACCATGCATCTCGGCCGGCTGGTAGGGCAGAAGCTCGGATCGTGGCCGAAGCTCACCGCCTGCGCGTACACGTCGTCGGCGTCGACCAGCTTTATGCCGACGACCACGATGTGGTTTGTGATCAGGCTCGGAGCGGGGCAGCGCCCGTTTGTCGCGAGCAGGTAGCCGCACGTCGGGCTCTTGCCGTTGGTGAAGTTGATCAGCATCTCGCCGTTCACCAGCGGAATGGTGTGCTGCCCGAGGTGTGCCTCATCTCCATTCGTGGTCAGGGGCTCGTACGTGCCTTCGGCGATGCGCAGAGCCCGCACGAATGCCGGTTCGCGACTCGGGTTGTCGGGGCACGACTTCGCGATTCGAATCGGGACGCCCCTCACCGCATTGGCCGGATCGGGAACTCCGAGCTCGCGGCCCGCGACAGCCGCGGCGGCGCCGGCGAAGATGGGAAGCGGGCTGTCGTCGGCGGTGCAGACGAGCACGACGTTGCCCGCATCGGCGATCGCCTTCGCCAGCTGGGCGTCGCCAGGGCCAGAGTGGTCGAGCATCACGTCGAACAGGATCACCTTGGGATGCAGGCTCGCCAGGTAGTTGATCACCTTCGCGTGTATGTCGTTGCCCCACGGGTAGGGACCGAAAGGCCTGGCCGCCGTCGAGTCGAGCGCGACGAGGGTCACCTGCGAAGAAGGCTCCGGCGCCGGAAACAGCTGGTCTTGAAGGCCATAGAAAAGCGGCGCGACCACAGCCGTTTGAGAGGTCGCGACAACGAGGAATCCGGCGAGCAGGCCGGCGAGCGCGAAACGCCAAGCCGAGCGCCAGTCGCCCACCCGCTCGCGGACCATGCGCCGCTATCTTAGGTTCGTGCGCGTGACCGTCCCGGACTCGCGCCGGACGGTTGTGCTTTACATTGCCGCCGGCGCGTCATTCGCGGCTCTATCTGCTCGCGGGCTCACCGTGCCGCTGTACGCGCACGACCTTGGCGCAAGCAGGTTCGAGGTCGGCGCTCTCTTCTCGGTCTCTACTCTGGCGGCGGCCCTGCTCTCGCTGCCGTCGGGAATCCTTGTCGATCGCTTTGGCCCTCGAGCCCTACTGGGCACCTCGTTTGTGCTCGCGGCGGGATCGCAGCTCGCGACTGCGTTCACGCCCAACGTCCCTCTTTTGTTCCTCTGGCAGGTGATTGGCGGATTGGCCGCCGGGGCCCAGCAGTCGGCGCTCTTCAGCGCGGTGACGGAATCCACCGCCGGCAGCCGCCTTGGACGCGCCATGGGCTGGTTGACCTTTTCCATGCAAGCGGGCTTCTTCCTGGGACCATCGATCGCCGGCGTCGCGCTGCGCTGGATCGACTTGAGAACGGACATCGGGGTGACGACCGCGCTTCTGCTTTTCGCTGCCCCCGCAGCATTTGCGGCGAGCGGGACTCGACAGCACACGGGTCGAGGCCTCAACTTGAGCGCGCCCCTCCGAGCGCTGCTCGGGAACCGCTCGTTCGTGCCGGTGTCGATCGGTTTGGTTGCGGCGACGCTCGTGATGGGAACCGTCGGGGCATATCTCCCGGTGTTCGGGCGCGAGGGGCTGGGTCTGCCGAGCGCCCAGGTGGGCTACCTGCTCGCGCTGCAGGCTGTGGTCAACGGACTCTCACGACTGCCGGGCGGCCGGATGGTGGACCGCGCGCGTCAACGCTGGCCGATCGTATTCGTCGGCGTCCTCGGCTGGTCGGCCGCGTGCGTCGTGCTCGGCCACCTGACCGGCTTTGTCGGTCCTGCCATCGTCCTGGCGGTCGGCACCCCGTTCATCGCGACGGCTTTCGTCGCCATGGGAGTTGTGTTCGGCGACCTGTCTGCTTCCTCGACCCGCGGAGTGACGATGGGCGTCTACGGCACGATCCTGTTCCTGGGGCTGTCGATCGGCCCGCTTGTGTTCGGGCCGGTGGTGCAGAGCTTCGGCTACGCGGCCGGGTTCACCGCCGCTGCCGTGGCTGCGTCGGCGCTTGTGCTCGTGATGGCCGCGCTGCACGCCGAGCCGCTTCGCGGTCGGGCCGAGGTCCCTCTGCCTCCGCCGGCGCCAGGGACCTGACGTATTCCGCCACCACTCTCGTGTGGCTGGGGAATGCAAGCGGGGGTAACGAGTTCGGTGGGAAAACTCTGACTTCGAGCATCTCCGCTCCGGCGGCCGGCCGCGCTCCATCGACCAGGCGACCCCTATATGCGATGCCGATCATGCTCGGCGCGTCGGTCTTCGCGATGTGGTACACCCCGATTAGCCCGGTCAGCTCGACGGGCGCGCAGATCTCCTCGCGGCACTCGCGCACGGCCGCGAGCGCGGGGTCCTCGTCATCGTTGACGAACCCACCCGGCAGGCACCAGAGGCCATAGCCGGGCTCGATCGACCTGCGCCCCAAGACGATCCCGCCGTCTGCTTCTACCACCACCGCCGTCGAGACCTTCGGGTCGTGCCACAACACAAAGCTGTCGCGCGGGCAGGCCTCGACCTCGCGACCTTCGATGACGCGTGGCACCAACGCTGCGCCGCAGTTGACGCAGAAATGTCCCATTACCAACTGGACTGTAGCGGCCGGACGAGGTTACGTTTGCGCGGGCGCTGTGTGCTGTTGCGGCTTGGCGGGCGCCTTCATGTCTGCGACGCGGACCTGGTTGCGGCCACCTTGCTTGGCGGCATAGAGAGCCTGGTCCGCGCGCTCCATCAACGTTGTGAAGAGGGCCGGCTCATCGGTGGCGGCGACCCCGATGCTGATCGTGAGCTTCAGCCCGCCCGGGAAGGTGGCCGCCGCGACCTTAGCCCGGATGCGCTCGGCGAGCGTCCGCGCGCCAGGCTCGGTGGTCTCGTGAAGGATCATTCCGAATTCCTCGCCGCCGTACCGGGCGCACACGTCCGACTCGCGCGCGCCGGTGACGAGGATCGAGGCGAGCTCAGCCAGGACAGCGTCCCCGTTCAGGTGGCCGTAGGTGTCGTTGACCTGCTTGAAGTGGTCGAGGTCGATCATCATGAACGCGATCGCGTTGTGGTGGCGCCGCGCGCGCTGCATCTCCTGCAAGAACCGCTGAGCCAGCGCGCGCCGGTTCGGCAGCTTTGTCAGCTCGTCTGTCAGCGCGTTCTCCTCCTGCGCCTGGAAGAGCTGCGCGTGCCGGATCGCGATCGCGGCTTCCGAGGCGACGCCATTCAGGAGGTCCGCCTGGTCTTCCGTGAGCTCGCGCCACGCGTTCAAGTACAGCTCCATCGCGCCCATCAGCTGGCCCGAGCGCTGCACCGGGACGACGAGCACGTGCTGGGGATGGCCGCCACCCTCGATCCCGGGAGCGGTCCGCTCGTCGAGCTTGACCACGAGCGGGCGCATGGCGGCGATGGCCGTGTGGACCGGCTCCTCGTCGAGCTTCCGGGTTCCTCCACGGGCGCGTGCGGTCAGGTTGTACTCGGCCTCCCGGTGCATCAGGGCCTTGTCCTGCTGGACGAGGTACATGGCCCCGGCGACGGCGCCCATGATCCGGCCCGCGTGCGTGAGCGCGACATTCAGCACCTCCTCCAGGGCCAGCGAGGAGTTGACGGCCGAGGCGATCGCCAGGAGCAGGGCAGCCCGATCTCGCGCCCCACTCTCGTCGTCGAGGGCGGCCTGCAGCTCCCGGGTCGTGCCCCGGAGCCGCATCAGCGACACGGTCAGGAGCAGGAAGGCGAAAACGAGCAGGACCGAGGTGACAAGCAGTACCGCCGCGAGATCCAAGGGACCAAAACCCTCCCTGGGCTGAAGTTGTCATAGGTTAACGCTCGAGCCCCGAACTTGAGTCGGCGATCTACGCGGGGGAGGACAGCCGTCGCGCGCAAGCGCGATAGGGTTCGGCCTCCTGATCGCTCCCCCACGGTACCCCCTCCTCTCCTCAGCGACGCAAGGAGTCGCTTGGAAGTGACGCCCTTGGGTGACGGCCGGAGTAGATCCGGCCTAAAGCTCCCCTCAGCCCCGGGTCGAAAAAGGCCCGTCGGGATATACTCGCCGTGATCTGGAGCCCCTCTCTTTCGACGACCTCCCGCTAGGTGGTGAATGGACCACCCGGCGACGCACCATTTCTGAATCAGAGATAGCTCTGTTTGCCGGTGTCTCCGGCGATTTCTCGCCCCTTTCGATCGAAGCCGCCCCTGGCCACGCCCGCCCGGTGCCACCCACGCTCCTCGTCGCCATCGCGGTGGGCCTGGGCACGATCGACATGCCGGTGCCGTCGGTCGAGGAGTGGGAATGGCTCAACTGGACGTTTCCCCGCGCGGTGCATGCCGGCGACACGGTCTACGCGCGCTGGTCGCTGACCCAGAAACGGCCCCCACTCGGCGAGGCGCCGACCTCGATCGTCGTCTGGCGGGTCGACGTCCACACGGCCGACGGCGTCCTGTGCGCCGAGGGCGAGGTGGGAGCCAAGGTCAGGCGCCGCCTGCTCCCTAAGGAGCGTGAGCGCGCCCAGGAACCAGCCGCGGCCGGTCCCGCGGGAGCCGCCGGGGCGGCCGCCCCTCGCAGCAGGCGCCGGAGACGCCGCCCGGCCGGCGCGACTGGGCCGCTGCCCGACGCGGCGCCGGTCGTCGCCACCCCAACCGCCGCGGTCGCCAAGCCTGAAAGGGCCGCTGGAGCGCCCAGAAGGCGGCGGCGGCGGCGGCCATCCGGCGGCGCGTCAACCCACGACGGGGAACCTGGCGGGAATCCGTCGCCCTCGGCTGAGTCTGCATCTCCGCCCCCTGCCGCTGCGGCCCCACCGAGCGCCAGCGCGACCGAACGCGGCGGGCTCAGCGGGGTGATCCGGCGGCTCCGCCAACCGAGACGAACCTAGAGGGCTTCCAGGAACTCGATCACGCGCCTGGTCAGCTGGGTCGGAGTCGAGGCGCCGCTCGTCACGCCGACCTTGCGGGCGCCGGCGAACCAGCTGAGGTCGAGGTCCTCGAACTTGTCGACCAGGTAGGCCGGCTTCTTGCCGAGCTTCTTGACCACCTCGACCAGGCGCAGCGAGTTGGATGAGCGCGGGCTGCCGACCACGATCACGAGGTCGACGTGCTGCGCCGCTTCGACCGCCGCCTCCTGGCGCTCCTGGGTCGCCCGGCAGATCTCGTTGTGCACCTCGGCCTGCGGATAGCGTGCCCTGACCCGATCGATCAGGTCCTCCGTGTCCCAGACGGATAGCGTCGTCTGGCATGTGACTGCGATCCGGTCGCCCTGCAGGTCGAGCGCCTCGATGTCCTTGGGATCCTGGACGAGGTGAACCTTGCCGGGGGCCTCGCCCATCACGCCTTCGGGTTCGGGGTGGCCCTTGCGGCCGATGTACACGACGTCGTAACCCTTGTTCGCGAGGTCGGCGACCAGCTCGTGAGTGCGCACGACGTCTGAGCACGTGGCGTCGACGGGCTTCAGACCCAGCTCGACCGCGCGCTGTTTGACCTGCGGCGACACACCGTGCGCCGTGAAGATGACCGTACCTTCCTTGATCTGGTCCAACCCGGCGAAACGGTCGGGCTGATCGACCAGCGCGATTCCCTGCGCCTGCAGGTCATCGGTTGCGTGGGTGTTGTGGACGAGCATGCCGAGCATGTGCACGGGCCCGTTGGTCTCCTCCCGCACGCGCTTGGCGATCCGGAAGGCGTCTACCACGCCGTGGCAGTACCCGCGCGGCGTGATCTTGAGGACTTCCATGGTCTCGCTCGAGTCTACGTGAGATGATTTCGCGCGCCATGGCAGTCGCCGCGGCCGGCCTCGTCCGGTCCGAACGGGCCCTCTACGCCCGCGAGGCGCGACTCGCCCGCGTCTTGGCCGTGCTGGTCGACACCGTGATCGTTGGCGCGCTCACCTTCGTCGTCAACAGCGTCTTCGGGGTGGAGCAGGTGACCTCGGGATCGCCGGTGGCCGATGTCGCCGGTTTCTCCCACTACACCACCAGCACCATGGTGGCCTGGCCATGGCTGACCGTGTTCGGGATTCTCTACTTCGCTACTACCGAAGCGATGTTTGGAGGTTCGCCGGGCAAGCTCTCGGTGAGGCTGCGAGTGGTCCGGGCCGATGGGCTGCCGCTCAACCTCAGTGCGGTGGTGATCCGCAACCTGTTGAAACCGATCGATTGGCTGCCGGTCTTCTACCTGCTGGGCGGAGCTTCTGTGCTTGCCACGGCTAACAGCCAGCGGCTTGGGGACCTGGCTGCGGGCACGACGGTCGTTCACCGGCACCGCGCGTTGGAGCCTGGCGCAACGCGAAGCTCGAGCCCCTACGCGCGGCGGGTGGCCGGCCTCATCCTGGCCACCGCGTTGTTGTTCCTCATCGCGTTCAACTACTTCGGCCGCCCACCGCTCGTCATCGAGGGACTCTTCAATACCAATCGCCTGGGCCCGCGACAAGCGGCCTCTTACGTGCTGGGCTCGCCGCAATGGGGTTTTGGCACGGTGACGTATTCAGTGGCAACGCGCAGTCCCGGAATCAATGGCACCTGCGGAGGGATGATCACGTTGAACTGGTTCGTACTCGGCTGGACCGAAGGAACCTCGTCATTCAGCTGCCTGTATTAGCTGATCCCCGCGAACAGGTCGTTCTCCGGTAGCTCCGAGCCCGGCTTGCCACGCGCCAGCTGGTAGTACTCCGTGCCGAACGCGAGCTCGTAGATCTGGCTCGCCATCGTCGCGAACCACGAGTTGGGATCGTTCTGGCTCACATGCGCGCCAAACGCCTGGCGTTTCTGGTCGACGTAGTCGTGGACGTCGACGCGCGTCGTCACTAGCTCGTCGGGCGTGCCGGCGATGCGCATGTTTGCGTTCTGGCGCTGCGCCTCTTCCGGCATCTGCGTCATGAACGCTTCCATCATCGATCGGGGAATTGCGGTGTAGTAGAGCTTCTTCGGAGCCCAGCCTTCACGCTCGAGCAGGTCGAGGGCCGCGTTCGTGACGAAGTGCGCCTTGATGTGGTCCGGGTGCCCGTAGACGCCGTCCTCGGCGTACGTCGCCACCACATCCGGCCGCTCATCGCGCATGAGCGCGGCCAGCTTGGCGGCCGCTTCGTCAAGTCGCGCCTGGTGGAACGAACGCGGGTCCTTGTTGTCCGCCGTGTCGACCATGCCTGAGTCGCGGTAGCCGAGGAACTCGATCCGGTCGACTCCTAGAATCTCGGCCGCGTTCTTCAGCTCTTGGGTCCGGATCTCGCCCAGGCGCGGACGCGACGACGTCTCATCCATGTTGTAGATCTCGCCAACCTCCCCGCGAGTCGCGGTGGCGAGCACCACGCGGTGACCGTGGGCTTTGGCCTTCATCATCACGCCGCCGGTCGAGATCGACTCGTCGTCGGGATGGGCGTGAACGAGGAGCAGTGTTCCCATCTAGTTCGCTCCGATCAACATGTCGGCGAGCTGCTTGATTCCCCCGTGTCCCGGTCCGGGGATGGTCCGATCGGCGGCGGCGACAACCTCCGGAGGCGAACCCTCCACGGCGACGCCAAGCCCGGCCCACGCGATCATCGTTGCATCGTTGCGCCCGTCACCAACCGCCACACATTGATCTTGCGGTATGCCGAGCCTGTCGCACAGAAACGCGGCTGCCGAAGCCTTGTCGCTCTCGACACTGGTGAACTCGAGATAGGTCGGCACTGACGTCGCGACGTTCAACCTGCCTTCCCACCGCTTCCTCGCCTCCGGCATGAGCGTCTCCAGGGTCGAGGCCGTCGAGACGATCACGAGCTTCGGCGTGGTCGGGCCCATCGCCGCGTCAAGGTCGCCCACCACATGGATCTCCATGCCGGCGTGGTTCGCATATTCGTGAGCCTCAGGCCTGTCGCGCTCGACGATCAATTTGTCGTCCCGATACGCCTGGACGTGCAGGTCTCCCTCGCGGGCGAAGCGGATCACCTCCATCGCGAGATCGTGCTTCACTCCGTGGTCGAGGATCTTGGTGCCATCCGGCAGCCGGATCTCGGCGCCCTGGTAGCAGATGATCGGACCGTCAAGGCCCAGCCTCTCGACCCAGGGCAGCGCGCCCGGAAAGGGCCGGCCGGTGCACGCGATGACGGTCACGCCCGCGAAGATGATCTGGCCTAGCGCCTCGACGTCGCGCGGGTCGAGGTTCAACTTCATGTCCAGGATCGTCCCGTCGAGGTCGAGGGCAACCAGGCGGTATTGAAGGGCCGCTTTCGCTATCTCTTGACCTCTGGATTCAACAGGTTCGGCGGGCGGCCGCCGCGCACCGCGGTCGCCATGTTGCGCGCGGCCATCGCGGACATCTCCGATCGCGTGCGCACGGTGGCGCTGGCGATGTGCGGGGCGAGAACGACGTTGGGCATTGGGATCAGGCCTGGGTGGACAGCCGGCTCCCGCTCATAAACGTCCAGGGCCGCGCCCGCGATCTTCTTGGCGTTGAGCGCATCGACGAGCGCCGCCTCGTCGACCACCGGGCCGCGCGAGGTGTTGATGAGGATCGCGGTCCTCTTCATCTGGCCGAACTGCGGAGTGCTGAGCAGGTGCTGGGTCTCCGGGGTCAAAGGCACGTGCACCGAGACGAAATCGGATTCCGCGAGCAGCCTGCCCAGGTCGACGCGCGTCGCGCCGAGGTCTCGCTCGGCGTCCGGAGGCAAGGGCTGAGGGTCGTAGTACAGCACTCGCATGTTGAATCCCTTGGCCCGATGCGCCACGCCGCGGCCGATTCTGCCCACCCCGATCAGTCCAAGCGTCGCACCATGGACGTCCGCGCCCAGCATCATGTCGATCGCCCATCCTCTGAAGCGTCCCTGGCGGGTGAAGCTGTCGGCCTCGACGATTCTTCGCGCGGCGGCCATCAGCAGAGTGAAGGCAAAGTCGGCGGTGGCGTCGTCCAGCACGCCGGGTGTGTTCGTGACCATGACCTTGTGCGCGGTGGCCGTAGGTACGTCGATGTTGTCGAACCCGACGGCCACATTGCTGACGATCTTCAAGCCGGGCGCCGACAGGACGGTCTCGCGAATCGGGTCCATCAGCTGGCTCATGATCCCGACACAGCCTTCGGCGGCTCGCCGGATGCTCGCCTCGTCGAGCGGCTGGCCGGCAGGGTAGGCGACCACCTCGGCGGCTTCGGCCAGGATCGCCGGACCCGGGTCGAGGATGGGGTGCAAAAGGAGGACGCGTGCTCGACCGCCCGTGCTCATGGATTCAGTCCCAGCTCCTGTGCGATCGGTTTCAGGGCATCGCGGACGAGCTCCACGTGCTCGTCGAAGGGTATACCGAGCGCCTCTGCTCCTGCGACCAGCTCCTCGCGGTGCACGCCGCGGGCAAACGCCTTGTCCTTCATCTTCTTGCGCACCGTGCTCGGCTCGACCGCGCTCAAGGACTTGTCGGGCTTGACCAGCGCGCAGGCGATGATGAAGCCGCACATCTCATCCACGGCGTTCAGCGCCTTGCGGATGTTGGTGTCGCGAGGGACGCTCAGATAGTCGGCGTGCGAGGCGATGTCGTCGAGGATGTCCTCGGACCAGCCTCGCTCCCGCAGCATCGCTATCCCGCGCATCGGATGGAGGTCGAGCGTCGGGCCCGATTCGTAGTCCCAATCGTGGATGAGGCCAAGCACGGCCCAGCGCTCCTCGTCCTCGCCAAAGCGACGCGCGTAGGCGCGCATCGCCGCCTCGACGCTTCGCATGTGGCGGCGCAGCTGATCTGTCTTTGTCATCGACGTGACGAGCTCCCACGCTTCGTCCCTGGTCGGTTGCCGAGTCGGTTGCGTCAGATCAATATCTCCCTTAGAGCCTCGAGGAGGCGTTCGTGCTGGTCGCGTGTGCCGACCGTGATCCGGAACCAGCCGGCGATCGGGTCACGATCGTAATGGCGGACGAGTATGCGCCGCTCCCGTAAGGCGTCCGCGACCGCAGCCGCCGCGTTGCCCGGGGCCGGCTTGACGAAGACGAAATTGGCCTCCGAGGGCGAGTGCTCGAAGCCAAGCTCGTGGAGCTGGAGCTCCAGCCAGCGGCGCTCCGCGACGACGTGGTCGACGATCTTGCGGTGATGCTCCTCGTCCTCGATCGCGGCTTTAGCCGCCACGATCGCCAGGCGGTCCAGGTTGTACGAATCCTTGACCGCATCCAGGTCCGCAACGAGCTCCTGGCTCCCCAGCGCGTAGCCGATTCGCATGCCCGCCAACGCGTAGGACTTGGACATCGTGCGAAGGATCAAGAGGTTGCCGTGCTTCGCCAGCAGGGAAACCTGCGACTCGAACGCGAAATCGACGTACGCCTCATCGAGCACGACCACGCCTTTCGATCGGACGAGGACGCGCTCGACCGACGCGCCGCCGTGCCAGGTCCCCGTCGGCGAGTTCGGGTTGACGAGGAACTTGAGCGGCGCCTGGTCGTCCATCAGTTCGCTTGACCAGGTGAACATGTCGTTGCTCGGGTTGGGCGCCGGAACGGCGTCGTGGAGCCTGCAGAGCGGCTCCAGCAGCGGATAGGTGGGAGTGGGATAAGCGACGCGGTCGCCGGCGCCGGCGAAGGCGCGCAGGCACATCTCGATCAGCTCATCCGCGCCATTTCCCAGCGTGACCTGCGACACGTGGAGGTCGAAGTGCTTCGCGATGGCCTCCCGCGCCGGGGCCGCCGTCGGGCTCGGATACAGACGCAGCGACTCGTCGGTCGCCGCCTTGATCGCTTCGATCACCTTTGTCGACGGCTCCAGCGGCGACTCGTTGGTGTTGAGCTTGACCCAACCCTCGCCGTCGGGCGGCTGCTCGCCCGGGACGTATGGCCGGAAGCCGGCCAGGCCCTTTCTCAGGAAGCTTTTCGACATTCGAGCAGAAATGTTTCCAGAGCCAGGCGTGGGCTGACGTTTTGCTCGAGGTAGCCGAGCGTGTCATACGAGAGCTCGATCAATCGTGCCCAGCGGCCCTGCTCGCGGCCGCGACTCGCCAGCATCCTCTTGCGCAGCTCGAGCTGCCAGCTCGCGATCGCGAAGAGCGCCGGGTCCTCCGCCTCACCCTCGTTCTTCCGCCAGGCCATCTGTCCCGCATCGAGCTCCGCCGCCACCCGCAGCGGCACGTCCGCGGGAGCGCCGAAGACCTCCTCGAGGCGGCGGGTCCATTCGTGGTGGAGCTCGATCACGCCCTGGTCATCGGCGACGCGCGCCGCCCATCCCGGGCGGCCTCGCGCAAGCTCGGCGATGAGACGTGCCCGGCCGGCGTCGACGCCCTGCCCCGCGAGCAACTTCTCGATCTCGGGCGCGGGCACTGGGTGAAAGAACACGCGCTGGCAGCGCGATACGACCGTGGGCAGCACGACGAACGGATTGAGGCTCGGCGTTGTGAGGACGATCACGCGATGCGGGTGCGGCTCCTCGAGCGTCTTGAGCAGCACGCTCTGGTCCTGGTCGCGCAGGCGGCCGACGTTCGCAAGCAACGCCACGCGGCGCGTCCCGACGGCGGGTTTGAGGTTCAGGAAAGCCTGGAGCGACAGCTCGTGGAACTCCGGCGGCTTCTCCGGCAGGAGGCGGATCTCGTTGATCGAGAGCGGCTTGATGCGGTCGTCTTCCCAGTAGTCGGGGTGCCGGCCGAGCGCGGCCTCGGGCAGCAAGGCTGCCGCAAGCAACCGCGCAACGGTGGTCTTTCCCAGGCCCGACTCACCGACGAACAGGTACGCGTGAGCGAGGCGGCTGCTCTCCACCTGGGAGCGCAGCTGCTCGAGCGCTTGCGGCTGACCGGCGACGCTCGAGAACGGGTCGGTCACGGCGTCTGAGGAGGCGCGGCTCGCCGGGCTTTGGTCTCGCGCTCGAGGGCGAGGCGCTGCGCGCGACCCTGCAGCCACACCTCGCGGATCCGCTGCAGCGCGGTAAGGTTGGTCACGACCGCAAGCAGAAAGACGACCGCGTAAAGCACTACGCCGCCGAAAACTCCAGAAAAGACGAGGCCAATCACCGTCACGACCACGCGTTCCGGCCGCGCGAAGAGCCCGGAGTCGCAGGTAAATCCGAGGCTTTGCGCACGGGCCCGCACGTAGCTGACCAGGAAGGATCCGGCCAGCGCCGCAAGCGTCGCCAGCACCAGCCATCGCTGGAGCGGGCCGCCCAGGCCGATGAAGTACGCAGTGAGACCGGCGTAGATCGCCCCTTCCGAATAGCGGTCGAGGGTGGAGTCGAGGAATGCGCCGTACGGATAGCTCGCATGGGTCGAGCGTGCCAGGGCGCCATCGAGGATGTCGCACGTGCCGGCGAAGATCAGGACCACGCCGGCCCACCGCAGCTGGCCGAAAGCCACCAGGAATGCCGCGGCGAACGTGAGCGCCACGCCCACGACGGTGACCTGGTTCGGAGTCAAGGGCACGCGCCCGACCGCCGACATCAGGGCTTCGGCCTTGCGGCGGACCCAGGCTTCAAACCGCGTTGTGAACATGTCGCTCCCCTGGTTGCCGGGCCCCGTCATGTGCGGCCTCGCGCGCTTCTTCGTAAACCTCGATCACCTGCGATGCCACAGCGTCCCACGCGTAGCGTCGGGCCTTCTCGTGGCCATACGCTCCCATGCGACGCCGCAGCTCGGCGTCCCTGGCCAGGATGATCAGCGCCGAACCCAACTCCGCCCATCCCTTCGGGCGCACGGTCAGGCTGTCGTGCCCGGGCTCTAGCACCGACATGTAGCCGGGAACCTCGGTGGCGACCACGGGCAGCCCAGAGGCCATCGCCTCCAGGAGCACGATGCCGAAGCTCTCGGCGCCCGTGGCCGGAGCGCAGAAGATGTCCGCGCTGTTGTAGTAACGCGGCTTCACCGAGTCGGGGACATAGCCCGCCATCACGACATTCGGAAGCCGGTGGCGGGAGATGTAAGACTCGACCCGGCCCCGCAGGGGTCCGTCGCCGACGATGATCAGGCGGGACTGCGGCACGCGCTCTCGCATGAACTCATAGCCCCGCAGCAGGTCGCCCAGCCCCTTTCGCTTCTCCAGCCGGCCGACGAAGAGGATGTTCAGGTTGTCATCGCGCAGGTGACGGATCGGTGCAAGACCTGGCTTGAAGACGTTGACGTCGATTCCGTTCGGGATGACCCGGAGAGGGAAGTTGGGGAAGTAGCGGTTGAAGAACATTCGAGCGGGCTCGCTCACGGCGATCCCTCGATGGATGTGCTCGAGGTATGGCTGCAGGATTCCGCGGCCGTAGTAGTACCCGATGTTGGAGTGGGAGAAGGCGTGGAAGGTTCCCACGTTTGCTGTGACCGACATCCGCAGCATTGTGAGCGGCAGTGCGGGCAGCAACGGCTCGTGGAAGTGAAGCACGTCGAAACGCTCCTCCTCGATGATCGCGGCCACGCGGTTGCCCAGGTGAAAGCTCAGAGTGATGCGGGCCACCGAGTCGTTGACCGGGACAGCGATAGGGGTCCCGATCCGGTAGAACTCGGGCGTGTCGAAGTCGATGTCGGAGCGGCTGGAGGGGGCGAAGATGCGCACCTCCTGGCCCTGCTGCCGGAGCTGCCCGGCAAGGTATCGGACGTGGTCGTTCACGCCGCCGGGCGAAGCGAAATCGTAAGGCGAAACGAGCCCGACCTTCACCGTGATTCCCCGCGTCGCGACAAGGCCGGATTTACTCCGGCCGTCTCCCACGCGTCCCTTATCAAGGCGCCTCCCCCTCGTGGCCAGGAGAGGGGGGTCCGTGGGGGGATCCTGATCCCCCCGCGCTTTTTCATGGCGAGTTGGCCCAGATGGCGTGTGGAACATGCCACTGCTCGGGATGGCGCCGGATGAAATTCTCGATCTGGTGCAGCACCTGCTCGGTGGCGCGCACCTGGTCCGCCCGCGGGTTCCCCGTGTCCTCGGCGAAAACCAGCGGAGCGGCCTCCGCCTGGTACGTATCGTCCGGCAGCCGGTAGACACAGACAGGGAGGATCGGCGTGCCCGTCCGCAACGCAATCGCGGCGGGGCCCAGCGGAATCGGCGCGAGCCGCCCGAAGAACGGCATCGGGAAGCCCGTACCGACAATATCGCGGTCGATCGCCGTGACCACCATCTCCTCGTCGCGCAGCGCCTGCAGAACTTTGCGAATTCCCCCCGTGTCGAGCGTCAGGACGCTGATCCCGAGCCTGGCTCGTGTGTCGCGATACCACTCGAACATCTCCCGTGGTTCCAGCTCCTCGGCAAAGAAGCTGACCGGGGTGATCGTCGCCGACCAGATCGCGGAAACGACCTCGTACGAACCCATGTGGCACGACACGACGAGCACTCCCTTGCCGAGAGCGCGAGCCTGCTCGAGATGCTCCATTCCCTGCACCTTCAGCCAGGGTCGCATGGTCTCGACGGAAGTCCTCGGCAGCATCATCAGGTCCGCGTATGCCTTGGCGTGATTTCGAAAGTTGAGCCACGAAACGCGTCGCAGCTCGCGCGTGTCGTGTTCCAGCTCTGGGCACGCGATCTTCAGGTTGTATTCGAGGCGCGGTCTGGCCAGCGGGGAGAACAACCATGCAAATCGCGCCGCCAGCACCGCGAGCGCGTACGCCAGCGGGCGCGGGAACCGCTCCACCACCGATTGCACGGCCTTGAACGCGCGGTATCGCCACAACTCACCGCTCGGCGTGAGTGAACATCGGACGGAACGCGTACCACTGGTCAGGACGCTCTCTGATGAAGTCCTCGAAGCGGTTGACCACGCGCTGCATCAAACCTTCTTTCGTCTCACCGGGCGCCCACGTCAGCGGGGCGTCGAGGTGGACGTGATGGTGACCCGGGGAGGTCGCGTACTGCCACGCGGGCATCAGCGACGCGCCCGTCTTGAGCGCGATGGCGGCCGGTCCGCCGGGAACCACCGCGCGCCTGCCAAAGAATCGAACGCCCACCCCCGGGCCCTGCTCGAGATCGCAGAGCAGGGCGACGATGGCGTTGGCCTGCAGGGCCTGCGTGATGCCGCGCACCGCCGACCGGCCCAGCGCGATGACGTTCAGCCCAAAACGCTGGCGGGTGCGAACGACCTCATCGTCGAGCGATCCCGGGAAGCGCTCCGCCACAGCAGAGATCGGATATCCAAGGGCGCCCGCGTAGGACCCCGCCATGTCCCACGAGCCCATGTGGGGAACGGCCATGATCGCTCCCCGGCCCCTGGCGAGCGCGGCATCGACGTGGTCGAGGCCGTCGATGCTCATGCGCTGACGGAGCTCTTCGGGGCTGAGGCTGCCCATGAGCAAGAAGTCCGTGAGCATGCGCCCATAGTTTTGAAACGCGCGGCGAGCAATCCGCGCAACCTCTGGGTCTGAGCGTTCGCGGCCGAGCGCAGCCGCGTAGTTCTCCAGGGCTGCACGCCGCTGCCCGGCGCTGAGCCAGAACCACGCCGCACCACCCGGCGCAGCAGCGGCGTGCCGGAGCCCCGGCGGAACCGCCCGCAGAACCCTGGCACTGACGCGGTAACTAGTGCCGAGCAGGCGCAGTCGCGGTCTTGGTGCGAGCGACCCGTCGGGGTACGCGGCCGTTTCCTCCCGCTTTATCACCCTCGATGAACTCCTCCACCAGGCGTCGTGCCTCGTTGTCGCTGTACTGGACGGGCGGAGACTTCATGAAGTACGAGCTCGGGCTTTCCAGCGCGCCGCCGATTCCGCGGTCGAGAGCCAGCTTGATGCAGCGAACCGCGTCGATCACGATGCCCGCCGAGTTCGGCGAGTCGTGGACCTCGAGCTTGAGCTCGACGTTCAGCGGCACGTCGCCGAAAGAACGGCCCTCGAGCCTGATGTAAGCCCACTTGCGGTCGTGCAGCCAGGGCACGTAGTCCGAGGGACCGATGTGCACGTTTTCCGCGCCTACGTCGTAGTCGAGCTGCGAGGTGACCGAGCGAGTCTTCGAGATCTTTTTCGACATCAGCCGGTCACGCTCGAGCATGTTCAGGAAGTCGGTGTTGCCACCGAAGTTCAGCTGGTACGTTCGCTCGAGCTTCACGCCGCGGTCCCGGAACAGGCGCGTCAGCACGCGGTGGATGATCGTCGCGCCGACCTGCGACTTGATGTCGTCGCCGATGATCGGGAGACCCTTCTCCTCGAATCGCTTCTGCCAGTACGGTTCGCGAGCGATGAAGACCGGGATGCAGTTGACGAACCCGACACCCGCAGCAAGCGCCTGCTCGACGTACCACTTGGTCGCCTCTTCGGAGCCGACCGGCAGGTAGCTGACGACCACGTCGGCCTTCGTCTTCTTGAGGATGCCGACAACGTCCGCCGTCTCGCCTGGCGCCTTCTGGACGATGTCCGCCAGGTATTTGCCGATCCCGTCGTGCGTCATTCCGCGCTGGACCTTGACGCCCAACGGGGGTACGTCGCTGAACTTCACGGTGTTGTTGGGGCCGGCGAAGATCGCCTTCGAGAGGTCGAGGCCGACCTTCTTCTTGTCGATGTCGAAAGCGGCTACGAACTCGATGTCGCTGATGTGGTAGCCGCCAAGGTTGACGTGCATGAGGCCGGGCACGGCCTCAGTCTCTGATGCGTTGCGGTAGTAGTGCACGCCCTGGATCAGTGAGGAGGCACAGTTGCCGACCCCCACGATGGCGACGCGCACCTTGCCATTGCGATGGCCATTCTTGTGGCCGTTCTTTTGACCGTTCTTCACGCCCCGACCTCCTCACGAACTTTCACTCGATCTTTGATTCCAAGCAGCTGATCCAGCCGCGCACGCTCGCGCGCGATGGTTTCCAAATCCAGGGAGCAGTAGACCTGCCGGCCCTCGCGCCGGGTACGGATGATGCCACCAACGCGGAGCATCCGTAGGTGCCATGAGATCCGCGGCTGGCTCATGTGCAGGTGGGTGGCGAGGTCGTTGACGTTCTCCTCGCCAGCCTTGCCCAGACGCTCCAGGATGCGGAGGCGGGTGGGGTTTGCAAACCCCAAAAAGTGGTCCGGAAGCTCGTGACGCTGGGTCTGGAGAAACATAACGGTTGCTTTATATGGAGTCTAACGCATAAAGAGTCCGTTATGTGTGCGGGGGCCTTCACACCGGCCCGATTGGCGGGATTTCCAGCTAAGCGCGGAGCTTCGCTAGTGGCGGCGGACCAGGTCCAGGAACTCCGCGCGCGTGCGCGGGTCTTTGCGGAACGTGCCGAGCATGCACGACGTGATCATCTGGCCGCCAGGCTTCTCGACTCCGCGCATCTCCATGCAGAGGTGACGCGCCTCGACCACGACCCCCACGCCCTTCGGGGTCAGCGTCCCGTTGAGCGCCTCCGCGATCTCCTTCGTCATCCGCTCCTGAAGCTGTAACCGGTGTGCGAAGACGCCGACGAGGCGCGGGATCTTGCTCAGCCCCACCACCTTGCCGCGTGGCAGGTAGCCCACGTGGCAGGTGCCAAAAAACGGCAGCATATGGTGCTCGCACAGGCTGTAGAAGGGGATGTCCTTGACCACGACCATCTCGTCGTAGTCCTGGTCGAACACCGCATCCGAGACGACATCCTCGGGCTTGACGCCGTAGCCGTCGGTGAGCTGGCGCAGCGCCCTCGAGACGCGCTCCGGGGTCGCCCTCAAGCCCTGGCGCTCCGGGTCCTCACCCAGCTCGGCCAGCAACGACTCGACCAGGTCGGGTATCTGGTCACCTGAGCGGGGCTTGCTCTTGGCCATGCTAGTGCCTCGGTCCCCGGGGACCGCCGCATATTTCGCGGCATCGGCGGCCGGAGCCAAGGAGAGGGTGGCGCAAAGAGGAGCGCCCCCTGCGGGATCCCTGCGCCGTGGTTGCGCGGGGGCGGCGACGCGGCGCCGGGCCCCTCGACGCAGGCTTCAGCGCCGCCCGGGGTCCCCGCGAAATCGCAGATTTCGTGGGGTGGGCATGCGCCCGGCCGCCTAGGCCGCGAAGATGCAAGGGACCCGGGGGCTGAGGCACTCGTGAATGCTCACACAATTGATGGGTGGATGCGATCCCGGCGGCACAGGTCCTCTCGGAGATCGGGTACCTGCTGCGCCAGGACCCCGACGAGAAGTTTCGCGCCAAGGCGTTCTCGGCCGCGGCATGGTCGCTGGCGATCGAACGGCCTGACCTCGAGTCGCTCCACAGCCGGAACGAGCTGACCTCGCTCGAGGGGGTGGGCGCCGGCATCGCCAAGGTTATCGCCGAGGTGCTCGAGACAGGCCAGAGCCGCTACCTCGAAAGACTGCGCGAGCAGATGAAGCAGCCCGCCCGAGAAGACGAGTCGGTGCTCGACTTCAGCAAGTACAAGGGCGACGTCCACTCCCACTCGACCTGGAGCGACGGCAAGTCGACGATGTTCGACATGGCCAGGGGCGCCGAAGCGATGGGCTACATGTATCTCGGAGTCACCGACCACTCCCCGCGGATCAAGGTCGTCAATGGCCTTGACGCCGACCGGCTGCTCGCGCAATCGCGCGAGATGGCTGAGGTGCAGGCCCAGGTGCCCGGCGTTGCGCTGCTACAAGGCATCGAGGTGGACATCCTCGAGGACGGGTCGCTCGACCTTCCAGACATGGTCCTGGAGCTGCTCGACGTGGTGATCGCGTCGCCGCACGTGAAGCTCCGCCAGGAACCGGCGGCGATGACGGAACGAATGCTGCGCGCGGTCTCGCACCCACACGTCGACGTGATCGGCCATCCGACCGGACGCCGCCCGGGTTCGCGCGAGGGAGCGAACTACGACTTCGAAGCGGTCTTCAAAGAGGCGGCGCGGAACCACGTGGCGCTGGAGATCGACTGCGACCCGGCGCGCATGGACCTGTCCCCGGAGATGGCGCGGTTTGCGCTGGAGCTGGGATGCAACTTCAGCCTGGACGCCGACGCCCACGCGCCGGCCGAGTTCGCCTACGTCCCGATGGGAATGTGGATGGCGCGGCGGGCCGGCATCCCGATGGACCGCATCCTGAACTTTCTGCCGCTGGACGAGCTCACCGACGCTCTGAGCTGAGGTGTTTCTGCTCGCCAACTGAGCCCGCGCTGCGGGCACTTCCACATCGCGCGCACCGGCGCGGCTTACGATCTGAACCGATGACCAAGATCGGCATCATGATCGAGGGGCAGGAGGGCCTCAACTGGGACAGGTGGCGCCGGATCTGCCACGACGCCGACACCCTTGGCTTCGACTCGCTCCGCCGCAGCGACCACCTCATCTCGCTGATGAGCGCGCCGGAGCGCGACTGCATCGAAACGTGGGCCTCGCTCGCGGTCGCCGCCGAGTGGACGAAGCGGATCCAGTTCGGTCCGATGGTGAGCCCGATGACCTTTCGGCTGCCGGCCATCCTGGCCAAGATGGCGGCCTCGGTGGACGCGCTCTCCGGCGGCCGCGTGATCCTCGGGGTCGGCGCCGGATGGAACGAGAACGAGCACAGAGTGTTCGGGATCCCTTTTTACACAGAGAAAGAGAGATTCGACCATCTCGAGACCGGCATCCGGACGATGCGCGAGACATGGAACAAGTCGAACCCGAAGCCGGTCCACAACCCGATGCCCCTCCTTCTGGGCGGCAAGGGTAGGAAGCGGACCATCCCCCTGGTGGCGCGGGAGGCATCCGAATGGAACGTGTCGCGGCTAGACGTGGATCTCTACAGGGAGGCCAGCGCAGACCTCGAGGCGTCGTGTCGTGAGATCGGTCGCGATCCCAAGACGATCCGCCACTCGGTGATGACGAGCTACATCATCGGGCGCGACAAATCAGAGTTGCGCGAGCGTGCCGCCCAGGTTTCGAAGATCGTCGGCGGCCTGGGCGGAATGAGTCCTGACGAGGTGATCGAAAACCGCAAGCACGCCTGGTTCGTAGGAACCCCTGAGGAGATCGCTGAGAGGATGCGGGGAGTCGCGGCGCTCGGGGTGGACCTGTTCATGCTTCAGCACTTCCTGCTCGATGACTCCGACGCTTTGAAGCTCCTGGCCTCCGACGTGATCCCGGCGGTCGGGTAGCCAGCGCGACAGGTCAGAATTAGGCTCATGGACTTCGACCTCAGCGAGTCCGAGAAGGCGTTTCGCGACGAAGTCAGGGCCTGGCTGAAAGCCAACGTCCCAAGGAAGGGCGGCCAGCCGAACGAGTCAGACATGAAGTCTTTCGTCGAGAGCCGGCGCGCCTGGCAGAAGAAGCTATACGAGGCCGGCTATGTCGGCATCACCTGGCCAAAGGAGTACGGCGGGCGCGGCGAGGGCTTCATGCAGCAGCTGATCTTCAACGACGAGATGATCCAGGCCCAGGCGCCGGAGCCGATCAACGTGATCGGGCTCGGAATGGGCGGCCCAGTCGTCATCTCTCATGGCACCGAAGAGCAGAAGAAGCGATACCTGGCGCCACTTCTCTCCGCAGAGGAGATCTGGTGCCAGGCGTTCAGCGAGCCGAACGCCGGCAGTGACCTGTCGGGCTTGCAAACGCGCGCCGAGGACAAGGGCGATCACTACGTGGTCAACGGACAGAAGGTCTGGACCACGCTTGCCCACGTCGCGAAGTGGTGCATGTTGGTCACGCGCGAGCGCAAGGAGGCCAACCCCCGCGACGGCCTCACCTACCTGCTCGTTGATATGGAAAGCCCTGGCGTCGAGGTGCGTCCGCTCGTCCAGATCACCGGCGATGCGGAGTTCAACGAGATCTTCTTCAAGGACGTCAAGGTTCCGAAGTCACAGATCCTCGGCGAGGCCGGAAACGGCTGGGCCGTCGCCATGACGACCCTGCTGCACGAACGCGGCACGCTGGGAATGGCTCTCGCCACCAGGGCGCAAATCACCGCAGCAGAGCTTGCGGAGCACGCGCGGAAGCTGGGCCGTGGCTCGGACCCGCTCGTTCGCCAGAAGGTCGCTCAGCACACGATCGAGGCACGGGCGCTGCAGCTCAACGGCTACCGCGCCGTGACGGCAGTGAAGCGAAGCGGGATCCCGGGACCCGAGGGGTCGATTCTCAAGCTCATGTGGTCGGAGCTCAATCAGCGGATGACCGAAACGGCCGTCGACATGGCTGGACCGGCCGGGCAGGTGGGCGATGGCGACGGATGGCTGTACCAGTTCCTGCGCTCGAGGGCGAACACGATCGAGGCCGGCACATCAGAGGTACTGCGCAACATCCTGGCTGAGAGGGTCCTGGGCCTACCGCGCAGCCGCTAACCGCCGATGGAAGCTTTCGTCTTACTGAATAGTTTAGTGTTTCGAAACTATGTTTCAATCCTCAACCGAAGACGCTCTCGCGGCCTACAAGACGTTACACCGCGCACTCCTGACGTCCACCGCGAGCAAATGGCGTGACCTCGACCTCTCCATGCAGCAGCTGCGCGCGATGTACTTCCTTCGAGACGAGGAGGACGTGTCGGTGGGACGGCTGGCGGAGCTGTTCGGAATCGGCCTTCCCGCGGCCAGCCTGCTCGCGGACCGCCTCGTGCGATCTGGTTATGTCGAGCGCCGGGACGACCCGGCGGATCGCCGGCGCGTGCTGCTCAGCCTGACGAAGGTCGGGCTCCGCCTGGTGACCGACCTCCGCGAGGGCAGCCACTCGCTCCTGCGACGCTGGATGTCATCGCTTTCGCCAGAGGACCTGGCGGCTCTGACTCGCGGTTGGCGTGCGCTCGCCGACGTCGCATCGCATCACGGCCACTTGTTGGAGCACAGCGCCCTATGACCGCAGTCGCCGCTCGCGAGACAACCGCAGCCACTGAGAAGAAGGGCATCGATCGCGGCGTCCTGGCCGTCTTCGCGGGCCTGATGCTTGGCTCGCTCGTCGCGTCGTTGAACATGACCCTGGTCGCGCCGGCGCTGCCCACGATCGTCGCGGAGCTCGGCGGAATCGCCGATTACAGCTGGATACCGATCTCGGCGATGCTCGCGTCCACGATCGTCGTGCCTGTCGCCGGGAAGCTGTCCGACATCTACGGCCGCAAGCCTCTCTACATGACCGGCATCGTCGTGTTCGCCGTCGGCTCGGCATTGTCCGGCGTGGCGCCGAACTTCTGGTTCCTGGTTTTCGCGCGCTTCGTGCAGGGCGCCGGGATGGGCTTCATCATGCCGCTGTCGCAGGCCATCATCGGCGACATCATCTCGCCGCGCGAGCGCGGCAAGTACCAGGGGATGATGGGCGCCTCCTTCGGCCTCGCCTCGATCATCGGCCCGGCCGCGGGCGGCTACATCACCCAGAATTTCAGCTGGCGCTGGCTCTTCTTCATCAACATCCCGTTCGCGATCCTCACGCTCCTCGTGGTCGCCCTCTACATGCACGTCCCCAACGAGCGCCGCAAGCACGCGATCGACGTGTGGGGCAGCATCACGCTTTCGAGCGGCATCACGTGCGCCCTGCTCGCGACCGTCTGGGGCGGAGGTCAGTACCCGTGGTACTCGTGGCAGATCATCGGCCTCTATTCAGCCGCCGCGGTCCTCCTCGCCTCTTTCGTGTGGGTCGAGACGCGCGCGGCGGAGCCGGTCCTGCCTCTGCGCCTGTGGAAGAGCGGCATCTTCACCTTTTCCAACATCGCGGGCGCGGGCGTCGCAATGTCCATGTTCGGGGCGATCTTCTTCCTACCGGTTTTCGTCCAGGGCGTGATCGGCAACAGCGTCACCAACTCCGGCGCGATCCTCGTCCCGATGCTGGTGGCGATGATCGTGACCAGCATCGGAAGCGGCCAGTTCATATCGCGGACCGGGCGTTACAAGATGCCGCTGCTCGTTGGGCTGGTCTTCATGGGCGCCGGCTTCTACATGCTCTCGACGTTCGACGTCCACACGACCAACCAGACGGCGATCGAAGCGATGATCCTGATCGGTCTCGGCCTCGGCGTCTCGATGCAGACCTACACGCTGGTCGTGCAGAACTCTGTGAGCCGGCAGGACATGGCCGTTGCGACTTCCGCCACCCAGCTCTCACGCTCGATCGGAGCGGCGGTCGGACTTGCTGTTCTCGGCACGATCCTGACCTCGGGCATGGCATCGTCAATGGCCAAGTACATTCCAGCGTCAGCCCTCAAGCAGTTCCAGGCCGCCGGCGCATCGACCGCGGGGGCGGTTTTCGACCCGACCCAGCTGGCGCGCCTTCCGCCCGCGATCGCAGCGGGCATCAGGCACGGCCTGGCCGACGCCATTCACCCGGTTTTCATGGCGGGCCTTCCGATCATCGCCATCGCATTCATCGCGACGCTCCTGATCAGAGAGGTCCCTCTGCGGCAGACCGCGCACGTGGCCGCCGGACGCACCCACCCCGGGGATTGACGCGCGCCGAATAAACTAGGCCGCACCGTGACCAACTCGCCTACCTCCCCGACCGAGCAGCGCGTCGTGTGGGCTTTCTGGCTCGCGTGTGTGCTTGCCGTGCTCGCGGGAATCGCTCCGTTCGTGTTTGGCGGCGGCTCGAGCCGGCTCGGCGGAGCCGTGTTCCCGTTCGCTCTTGCGGCGATCGCGCTCGGGGCGTGCGCCTTGCTCTACACGCAGGGACGGCCGATCGCCACGACGCTGTACTTCCTGGCCAGCCTCGCGATCGTCTACGGCATCCTGGCCATGCTCGCCGTGCCGCTTCGGCTGGCGGTGCTGGGCACCTGCGCCCCAGAGCCCGCTCCGTGCGGAGCAGGGCTCGAAAGGCCGCTCATGGGTGCCGAGTCGACAGCGCTGGGCTTCGCCATCGGGATCGGGATCGTCGCCATCCTCACCGGCTTCTTCGGCCTGGTCACGCTGTACCGCCGCCACGCGGCGCCCCCGCCACCTCCGACGCCCCCCACGCGCCGCATCGCGCCGGTCGGAGACAAGGCGGCGCCCGCCGCGGCGGTCGGACCAGCCCCGTCTCAGCCGTCTCCGCCACCGCCGGCGGCAGAGCCTGAGCCCATCCCCGAGCCAGAGCCCGAGCTGCCGGCCCACGCTCCGGACCTCGAGCTTGCGGCCCCTGCCGAGATGCTGGATCTGCCGGCGGTGGGGACCGCAGACCCGCCGGTCGGGACCGAAAGCTCGTCGGAAACCGCGCCACCGGCGCCGCAGCCGAAGCCAAGGAAGCGCCGTGCGCCCAAGCCGCCGCCAGATGCCCCAGCCACACCGAGCACGGAGGCGCCCGCCTGATGGATTTCGCCTTTTCCGAAGAACAGGAGATGCTCCGCCGCTCCGCGCGCGACTTCCTCGCCAAGGAGTGCAGCCCCAAAGTCGTGCGCAAGCTCATGGAGAGCCGCGACGCCTACGACCCTGATCTGTGGCGGAAGGTGGCGGACCTCGGCTGGACGGCGCTCGGCATTCCCGAGCAGTACGGCGGCGTGGGGACCTTCCTCGACCTCGTCGTGGTTCTCGAAGAAGCCGGCCGCGCGCTGCTCCCGGGACCGTTCTTCGCGACGATGGGCCTGGCGGTGCCGGCCCTACTCGAAGCAGGCACCGAAGCTCAGAAGAAGGAGGCGCTGGGCGCGATCGCGCAAGGCTCGGCGCGGGCGACCCTTGCCTTCACCGAACCGGCTGGCAGATGGGATGCGGCGTCTGTGACTCTGAGCGCCAAACCGAGCGGGGGCGGCTGGCAGCTGGATGGCGTGAAGCTGTTCGTGCCCGACGCCGAGGCAGCCGATTACATGGTGGTCGCGGCCCGCACCCGCGGCGAAGGCGAGGACGGCATCTCCCTCTTTCTGGTCAAGGGCCGGCCCGCCGGCATGAAGGTCACATCGCTCAAGACCCTCGACATGACGCGGCGCTGGAGCGAGGTCCGCTTCGACGGAGTGAAGCTGGACGGCGGCTCGATCATGGGTCAGGCCCACAACGCATGGCCGCATCTGAAGCGAGCGCTGGATTGGGGAACCGCGGCGCTGTGCGCCGAGATGATCGGGGGCGCCCAGAAGGTGCTCGAGACCTCGACCGAGTACGCGAAGACGCGCCACCAGTTCGGCAAGCCGATCGGCATTTACCAGGCGGTCTCGCACAAGCTCGCCGACATGCTGGTGCTGTCGGAAAGCGGCCGGTCCGCGACCTACTACGCGGCCTGGGCGGTCGACGCCGACGCGCCCGACCGATCGCTCGCGTCGTCGATGGCGAAGGCCTATGTCTCCGACGCGTATCGCAAGGTCGCCGGCGACGGAATCCAGGTGCACGGTGGCATCGGGTTCACCTGGGAGCACGACATGCACCTGTACTTCAAGCGCGCCAAGTCCTCAGAGGTGACGCTCGGCGACGCGACGTACCACCGGGAGCTGGTCGCACAGTCGCTGGATCTCTAAGCCGACTCATGCCGTGGGTGCCCCTCGGCGCCGCCATCGCCACTGAGGTCGCACTCTCGCCCTTCGCGCCTCGAACGGGCTCACCCGGCTGGTGCCTTCGATCATCGTGGCCGTCGGATACCTCGCGAGCTTCGGACTGCTCGCGCTCGTACATGAAATCGCTCCCGGTCGGCATCGTCTGTGCCATCTGGGCCGCGGTCGGAGTCGCGCTCGTCGCCATCCTCGGCAAGATCATGTTCAACGATCCAGTGCCCCGGTCGCGATCATAGGAATGGTCTTGATCGTCGCCGGCGTGGTGCTGGTCAGCCTGTCAGGGGCGACCAGCCACTAACCCGCCGCGAGGAGGCGGAAGACCACCAGGCCGAACAGCGCGCACGCGGGGATGACGAGGCCTCGAAACAGCGTCCAGTAGCCCGACCATGCTTCGCGGAGGCGATCCAGCCTCCTCCCCGAGCCGAACACCAGTGACCAGTAGATCGGCAGGGCCGCGCCTGTGTTGACGGCGAGCGCGAGCAGGGCGATGCCCCCCGCGCCGGCGAGCCAGGGCTCCAGCGGGGCGGCCGCCCCAAAGCCCGCCTGCGTGCCCCAGAGCGCACCGGCTCCGATCAATCCGAGCAGCGCGGGCAGGCCGAGCAGGAAGAACGCGGAAAACGAAACGATCACCATCACCAGCATCAGCGCGAGGGTGGCGACGAGGCCCGCGAGCGCGGCCGCCGCCACCGTGATCCCGCTGGCCGGCGAGGCGCCTGTGCGGGCAGGCGCGGCCGACGCGGGCGCCGGGTCGGCCGGTGACGACCCCGTGACCGCGGCCTGGACGTCTTGCCACGAGTGCCAATGCGCGCTTGCCGTGATCGCGCCGGCGACGCCCGCGGAAGCCGCGGCGATGACCACTCCGGCGGCGATGGCGGCGGCGTTGCGGCGCAGCACGGCCATAGGGATCCAGATCCGGCGGCGGCGCAGACGTCCGAGGCCGGTTTCCATGAGCCGCTCCCGGTCGAAGGTCGTGCCGCAAAGGATCGTCAGCGCGAAACAGGCGGTGATCGGAAGCAGCAGCGACGCCAGGGCCAGCGGCGAGCGAAAGACGAAGAGGGCGAGCGGCAGGTCGGCGACCGCGGCCGAAACCGGCGAGAGCAGGAACGACCACGCGCCGCCGGCCGCCCCTTCGCGCGGAAACAGCATGAAGCCGAGCATCCTCCCCATCGCCGCCCAGTACGCCGTCACGGCAGCGACGAAGGCAAAGACAGGAAGCAGGTCCCACGGCGCAGGCTGGCCGAACAGGCTCAAGAAAGCCATGCCCGCGCCCATCCACAACGTCACCCAGACGGTGCTGACCACCGCGCCGGGCAGCACCTCGAGCCAGATCAGCGAAGGGTCGTCAACCGGTGTGTAGAGAAGAACCTCGAGCGACCCCTGCGCTTTCTCCCACCAGATGCCGATCGAGCTCTTGATCGATTCGAGCAGGGCGAACGACATGAAGAACAGAGGCAGCAGCAGCCCGGCCTGGAGCGCCGTTCCGCCGGCCAGGCGCTGTGCGACCTGACCGGCCGCACCGGGCAGCTGTCCGAAGAGTGAAGTCGCGGCCACCAGTAGCAGCACGAAGGCGTTCAGGTACATGACCCAGCTCAGGTCTCCGCGTCGCCACCACGAGCTGACATAGAAGGGAAGCGCGTGCCGGAGCAGGTCCCACTGCGAGCGCAGCGATCCGAACATGCGCGCGGCCGGAATTCCCGAGACGAATTGCGTGGCAGGCGGCTGGACATCGGGCCGTGGCGCGAGCGGCTCCTCCATGGCGTTGATGTAGAGCGACTCGAGGCTCGTCTGCTCCTCCTTCAACTGATGGAACGGCGCCCCGTGGTCCGCGAGCCTGGTCTGCAGCTGCGCCGCGAAAGCCGCACGGTCGCGCGTGGTCGTATCCCACGGAAGTGAGTAGGTGAGGCGGTCGCCATCCAGCTGAGAGCTGAGGGCGTGGTCGCGAAGCCACCGTTCGAGCGGTTCGCGGTCGGACGGTGGCGCGGCGAGCTGAGCAACGAAGAGCCGTCCGGTCCCCGCCTTGCTGCGCAGCTCGTCGAGCGTGCCGTGCGTGACGATCAGGCCTTTGCGCATGATGGCGATCCGGTCCGCCATCAACTCAGCTTCGCTGAGCACGTGGGTCGTCACGATCAAAGCCGCGCCGCGAGCGCGCTGCTCGCCGAGGTAATGGCGCATGTCGGCGGCGGCGACTGGGTCGAGGCCGGCGGTGGGCTCGTCGCAGAAGATCCAGTCGGGCTCGTGCAGGGTTGCCCGTATCAGCGCCACCTTCTGCGCCATGCCGCGCGAGTAGGCGGCGAGCACGGTGTCCGCGCGGTCGGCCAGCTCGAATCGCTCGAGCAGGCTGGCGATCCGCGGGCGGCGAACCGCCTCGGGGACGCCGTACAGGTAGCCGAAATGGTCCAGGTACTCAGGCGCGGTGTTGCGGCCGTAAAGACGTGCCTGGTCGGGCACGACGCCGAGCCGCGCCCGGACCTCATCCAGCCGGTCCGGCAGCTTGAGCCCGTCGAGCTCGATCAGGCCTGAGTCGGGATGCAGGATGCCGCCGAGGCAGCGGAGGGTGGTCGACTTGCCGGCGCCGTTCTGCCCAAGCACGACCAGAAGCTCGCCGCTTTCGACGTGCAGGTCGACGCCATCGACAGCGCGTACTTCGCCGAAGCTCTTGCGCAGGCCCTCGACCAGGATCACCGGAGGCTGGAGTCTACCGGTCTGCCGGCCGGTTTAGAGCCGCGTGCGCTGCGTGTCCTGACCCCTGACGACGGCGATCACCAGCTTCACGGCTTCGATTCGAGCAGCGGCGCCAGGCGGTCCCGGACCGCGAACTGGATCTTTTCGCGCGATCCGGTTGCGTCGAGACGCACGAATCGCTCCGGCTCCGCTGCCGCCAGCCGGTCGTAGGCGGCGGCGACCTTCCGGTGAAAGTCGAGCGACTCCTGTTCCATGCGATCCGGCGCCTTGCCCGCCGCGACGTGGCGTTCCAGTCCGTTCTCGACCGGTCCCTCCAGGAGGAACGTGATGTTCGGCCGGGGAAAGGTCGACGGCCAGATCGCAGGCACGCCTCGGGCGCCGCCCTGGTAAGCCAGCGTCGAGTCGTGATACCGATCGGCGAGCACGATCTGACCCGCCGCCAATGCGGGCGCGATCACCTCGGCAATCAGCTGCCGGCGCCCGGCCATGAAGAGGTACATCTCCGCCTCCGCGTCGATGTCGAGGCCCGCATAAAGCACAACCTCGCGCACGCGCTCACCGAGCTCTGTGCCGCCAGGCTCCCGGACGACGACGGGGTTGCGTGACGACAGCCACTCGCCCAGCATTTCGACCTGGGTTGTCTTGCCGGAACCCTCCGTGCCCTCGAAGGTTATGAAGAGGCCAGGCATGTGCCGGGACAGTCTATGCGGGTTCTTCGGGCGAAGGCGTGATGCGCAGGCGGCGCTGCGGCTCCTTGCCCATGCTGCGGGCGGAGAGCTCGTTCTCGGTGACGAGCTGGTGCTGCAGCCGTCGCAGATAAGCGTTCTGGGGCGAGATCTCGACCGGGCGGAGCGTTGACTTCACGGCTTTGATTGCCGCCGCGGCCTCAGCCAGCGCTCGCGTCGTGGCCTCATCGCGTCGGTCGACGCCGTAGATGCGAGTGAGCGCATCGCGCACCTGTGTCACCGAGTTGCTCTTCAGGATGTGGATCGGCAGCCCGCGGCTCTCGGCCTGCCGCAGGCTGTCGGGCCTCCGGCGGTAATGATTCTTCAGGGTCAACACAGCACCGGCGCCGTCGAGGTTTCCGAGCACCCGGACGGGCAGATCCAGCTCCTTGATCGATTGCTCCACGTGGTGGCGGCTCACGCCGTACGGAAAGATGCCGAGCGGCTTGGTTGGGCTTGGCGGAGCCGGCGGCGGGTCAGGCGTCACGACGACCGGTGAGTCGACATTCGAGATGACCCGCCCCTCTCGCGTCCGCATGCGGATCTTGGGCGTGAGCAGCGGTCCGCGCAGAGCGGTGTCGACGATGTCCGCGAGCGGCATGTGAATCGCGACTCGGTCGCGGTCCTGGATCTCGACGAGCACGTCGAACGTCGGCGGGGCCTTGCGCTCGAGAACCGATTTCTGCGTCCCTCTCCGGCGAGCTTCCTCGTCGGACAGCGTCACGCTCTGGATGCCACCGAGGAGGTCGTTGAGCGTCGGGTTGACCAGGAGGTTCTCCAGCGTCTGACCGTGCGCGGTGGCGATGAGCTGAACTCCGCGCTCGGCAATCGTGCGCGCCGCCGACGCCTCGAGCTCAGTGCCGATCTCGTCGATGACGATGACCTCGGGCATGTGGTTCTCGACCGCCTCGATCATCACCGCGTGCTGCAGCATCGGAGTCTTCACCTGCATGCGACGCGCCCGTCCGATGCCGGGATGCGGGATGTCGCCGTCGCCGCCGATCTCGTTTGAGGTGTCGACGATCACCACGCGCTTGCGCAGCTCGTCGGCGAGCAGCCTCGCGCACTCGCGGAGCATCGTGGTCTTGCCGATGCCCGGACGCCCGAGCAGAAGGATGCTCTGGCCGCTGACGACGATGTCGCGGATGATCTCGCCCGTGCCGGTGACCGCGCGGCCCACGCGCATCGTCAAGCCTGTGATTCGACCCGATCTGTTGCGAATGGCCGAGACCCGATGCAGCGTGCGCTCGATGCCGGCGCGGTTGTCGTCACCGAATTGCCCGACGTTGTTGGCCACGTGCTCGAGGTCGGATGCCGACACCGGGTGATTGGCGAGCAGTACCTCGCGCCCCGGCACGCGGGCCTCCGGCTCGCGGCCGAGATCCAGCACGATTTCGAGCAATTCGCGGGGGTCGGTCCGTTCGTGCAGGGCCTGTGCAAGGTCGGGCGGCAGGGCACGAGCGAGGAGCTCGATCTCCTCGTCCCACTTCGGATCTTCGGTTCGTGAGGCGACCTGGCGAGCGATTCGAGCTTCTGAGCTCATCCGAACGAAGGCACCAGTCCTTTCTCGCGCACCGGTACGCGGACCGCAAGCTCTTTGACCAACAACAGCTGAGTCAAAAGTACGCTGAATCCACGCCCGCGGAGGGCGTCGATCATGTGGGAATCGTAGTGGCGCAGGCTGGACCAGGTCGGCGTGTCAGAGTCCCCCAACAGCGAGAGGCCGAAGTCCGCGAGCTCCCCCGGAAGCGGGCCCTCGGGCAGCGCCATGAAGCTCAACGTGTTCGGTCGCGCACCTGAGCTCCGCTCTGCCTTGACCCATCCGACCAGCTCGATGCGATCGACAACGTACTCCTGCTTGTCCGAGCCACGCGCAGCCAGCCTTCCTGTCCATTCGCCGCCGTGCAGCGCCCTCCACTCGCGATAGGTCGGGGCTTCGAGCTGCGAGACACCCTGGGGCGTGATCTTGCGATACAGCTGATAAAGCATGCGATTGTCAGCGCGTTTGACCGGGCGACCACCGTCTGGAAAATTCTCCGAGCGCAGGACGGGATGGTCTGCGTAGACGACGACCTCGGTCGCGTATTGACGGAAGCCGCGCAGTCGAAAAGCCGGCAGCAGCGGGTCGCGCTCGGGCAGCCGGACGAACAGCCGGAGCGCACCGCGTTCGAGCGCCTGGTTGGAGAGATGCTCCACGAGCGCCGTCGCAACTTCCTCGGAATCCGACTCGTCAGCCACCTGCAGGTTCAAGACCTGCAGCACGGTGGCGCGTCGCAGGTCGAGGCCGAGCGGCCGGCCGGAGGCCTGGATGTAGCCGACCACCTTGCCGTTCTCCTCCGCGACGTAGATCAACGTCTCCTGCGAGAGAGGCAGCAGAGCGGAAAGCGTCGAGCTGAGGAGCGACCACAGCCTTGCCGCCGGCGGCACGGCCTCGCTCAGGCGGACGTCCGACGAGCGGTGCATCTCCTCAATGCGCGCAAGGTCCAGCAGGCCCGCCGTCCGAATTTTCATGATGCGGCCAGCTTCACGAACTCGCGATGCAGGCGCAGGTCGTCGGTCAGCTCCGGATGGAAGCACAGAGCGACGATGCGTCCCTGGCGGACCGCAACGGCGTGACCGTCATGCCGGGCGATCACCTCGGCGGATCCTGTCGATTCGACAAGCGGCGACCTGATGAAGACGCCCGGAAATGGCTTGCCTTTCAAACCGGTGACGTCCAGGTCGGCTTCGAAGCTGTCGACCTGCCGGCCGTAGCCGTTGCGCCGGACGCTGATGTCGAGCAGTCCGAGGCCTCTCTGATCGGCCATCCCGTCCACCACGTCTCGCGCGAGCACGATCATGCCGGCGCACGTGGCAAAGGTGGCGAGGCCATGACCGATCGCTTCGCGCAGCGGTTCCAGCAAACCAGTGCGCTCCATCAACATCGTCATCGTCGTGCTCTCCCCTCCTGGGAGCACGATGCCGTCGAGCCCTTCGAGGTCTTCACGCGTCCGGACCAGTCGCGTGCGCGCGCCGGACTTCTCCAGGGCTCGCACGTGCTCCGCAAACGCACCCTGCATCGCGAGGACCCCGATGAGGGGGGTTCTGGTCTTCTTGGAAGCTGACGCCGACCTACCAGCCTCGGGCAGCGAGCAGCTCTTCCTTGGGGATGGCGGGGATCTCGAGACCGTCCATCGCCTTCCCCAGTCCCGCGGACACCTCGGCCAGGCGTTCCGGCTTGTCGTAGTAGGTGGTGGCCGCGACGATTGCCTTGGCACGCTTCAAGGGGTCCTCGGACTTGAAGATGCCTGAACCGACGAAGACTCCGTCCACTCCCAGCTGCATCATCAACGCCGCGTCCGCGGGCGTCGCGATGCCACCGGCAGCGAAGTTGACGACAGGCAGGCGGCCGAGGCGCTGGCACTCGGCAAGCACGTCCACCGGAGCGCCGATGAGCTTGGCCTCGTGAACCAGCTCCGCGTGGTTGAGTCCATGCAGCTTGCGGATGCCGGCGTTGACCGCGCGCGCGTGGCGAACCGCCTCGACGACGTTCCCCGTTCCAGCCTCACCCTTGGTGCGGATCATTGCCGCGCCTTCGGCGATCCGCCGGGTCGCCTCGCCAAGGTCCCTGCAGCCGCACACGAAGGGCACCTTGAACGGGTGCTTGTCGATGTGGTTCTCCTCGTCCGCGGGCGTCAGCACTTCCGACTCGTCGATGTAGTCGACGCCCAGCGCCTGCAGGATCTGTGCCTCGACAAAGTGCCCGATGCGGCACTTCGCCATGACCGGGATGGTCACCGCCTCCATGATCGAGCGGATCAGGTCGGGGTCGGACATGCGTGCCACGCCGCCTTCTTTCCGGATGTCGGCCGGAACTCGCTCGAGGGCCATCACGGCGCACGCGCCGGCCTCCTGGGCGAGGCGGGCGTGCTCGGGCGTGACGACGTCCATGATCACTCCGCCCTTCAGCATCTGGGCCAGGCCGGCCTTGACCTTGAAGGAACCTTTCACGGCGCCGTTTCCATTACGCGAACCATTGCGTTCGGCCACGATCGGAATTCTACGCCGGGGCTTTCTTTCTCTAGGTAAGTTGCTGAGTGGAGCCTTAGGCCGGATTTACTCCGGCCGTCACCGATGCCCGCACGTTCCAGACGCCTCCAAGCGTCGCCGAGGCGTTCAGTAAGTCCCATCCTGATCGCGCTTGCGCGCAGAGGAGGGGGTCCCGCGGGGGAGCAATCAGTACGTCCCACCCTCATCGCCGCTTGGGCGCGACAGCTGTCCTCACCCGCGCTCTTCTACTCCGGGGGTTGGGAACCCTAGAGTCGTTCCAGAACCAGCGTTCGTTTCGAGGCGTACTCGCCGTCGGTCAG
>JBGPEO010000002.1:0-50759 GCA_041482895.1 Candidatus Dormibacteraceae bacterium
CACCGCAACAGCCGGGAGGGCTACAAGGGCGGCGCTCTTCGCGAGGCGCTGAGGTTCACCGACCCGAGGGCCGAATACGTGGTCGTGTTTGACGCCGACTCGGTGCCATTCCCCGATTCGATCGAACGCCTCCTCCCGCACTTCTACCGCGAGAGCGAAAGGGCCGGCGATAAGGTGCTCGAGTCGGCGTTTGGACGCGAAGAAACCCTGTCAGGTGCCGGCAACATCAAGCGGAGGGCCGATGTTGCGGCGGTGCAGAGCTACCAGTGGCACGTGCTCAACAAATCGGAGAGCTGGCTCACCGAGGCGGTGCGCGCGGAGTACGCCGGGAGCTACATGATCGAGCGACCCTTCCAGGACGCGATCGGCTCGCTGAAGATGATCGCCGGCACCGCTTACATGATCCGTGCGGACGTCCTCCGCCAGGTCGGCTGGGGCACGAGCATCACCGAGGACTGGGAGCTCACGCTCAAGCTCTACGCCCGCGGTTACAAAGTCGTGTACACGCCGTGGGCCGAAACTCCCGCGGAGTGCGTCAGCACGTTCACGCGCCTCGCGCGCCAGCGAATGCGGTGGGCGGAGGGACACACCCACAACGTGCGCAAGTGGTTCATGCCGATCATGGGCTCGTCGTTAGTGACTCCGCTGGAGAAGGTCGAGTTTCTCTTCGACTCCACGTACTACCTGCAGGCCGCTCTCTTCGTGGTCGGAACGCTCGCGTGGTTGATGTCGGAGATCGTGTTCCACACGCATGTCCCGGGCTGGACCGCAGTCCTCGGCTGGTCGCTCCTCTTCTCCAACGTCTTCGCGCTGCCGCTCATGAACCTCGGCGGCCTGATCCTCGAAGAGGCGCCGCCGCGCGACCTGCAGGGCGTGTGGGGCGCGCTGGTACTTTCGTTTGCGCTCGTTCCATTCCAGAGCTGGGCGGCGGCCAAAGGCCTGATCAGCAAGCACGAAGGACCGTGGTTCCGTACCCCAAAAACCGGGCGTGTCACGGACGAGGTCCACCACCTTCGAAGGCTCAACCTCCTACGCCGCTGGCTCTTGGGGCCTCGGGCGCGGCGCCAGGACGTAGGAGCCACAGCCCACCCCGTCGCACGCATCGTGAGGCGGCGGCCGATTGGGGTTCGCCGTTCCTGGGTGGGCTGGCTCGTGGCGCTCGCGTTGCTCGCGGCGTTTGGAGGACTGGCGTTGCTCTCCTCGCGCGCGCCCGTCGTCGATGCCGCGGGCAACCCGCTGTATCTCCACGGCAGCGGCACCGCACCGGGCTGCGTTGCGACCACGATCGACCAGACGGCCGGCCCCCGGACAGCTGCGGCGGGAGCCTGCGGCATCACGGTTGCCGGCACCACGACCACGTGGGGCTTTACGAACCTGCCGGCCCAAACGGTTTCCGCCGGAGTCTGGAGCTTCACCATGTACTGGAGCGGAGGGACCGGCAACGTCAACGAGACCGTGGCCGTCGCCGTCGGCGTCTCAGCGACGTCGAGCTGCGCCGGGTTTGTCGCAGCGGTCCCAAACGCAGGCACCACGTGGACGACGACCTTTGGATCCAACGGGGCGAACAAGACCAGCCCGTTCACGGTGAGCACGAGCGCCAGTCAGCTTTCGCTCGTCATCGCGTCAGGAGGCTCGCTCTGCCTGTCGGTGACCCTCACGCACAACACCGGTGGAGCCCCGTCGATGCTGTATGACGGGATCACGGGCTTCGCCGACACGCGCGTCGTCCCGCCAAGCATCGTCGTTCCGGAGTCGGTGCTCGGGTTCGCCGCCCTTGCCCTGGGGATACCGCTGATCACAGGTCGCAGGCGCCTGCTCAAACTCTTGAAGGTTCGCCCGTGAGACGCCGCGAGCGCGACCTCAACCTGACCCTGCTGGCGCTCGCGTGCGGGCTGCTGATGCTGCTGCCGCTCGTGACGACCTTCGATGACCTCCTCACGACCTGGGCCATGCAGCTCGGCGCGAACAACCCGCTGCAGGCGATCGTCCCGGTCGAGGCGCGGATGGTGGTCGGCCTGCTCGGGATCGTGGGCATTCATGCCGCCGCGTCCGGCAGCCACCTGGTGGTCTGGGATGGCGGCGGCGCGATGCACACTCTGTTCATCTCCTGGAACTGCATCGGCTGGCAGAGTCTGGTGCTGCTCGGGGTCAGCCTCATCACGGGACTGCGCGGCCGCCATCCTCTCGAGGCTCGGGCGCAGGTCGTGCTCATCGGCGTGGCGGGCACCATGCTGCTGAACCTCCTGCGTGTCGCCGCGGTCGCGGGCATCGCGGCGACGATCGGCGTCGCGCCCGCGGTCCTGTTCCACGACTACGGCGGGACGATCCTCGTCATCTCATACCTCTTCTTGTTCTGGATCTTCGTCCAGCGTTGGATACTGGGCCCGGATCCGTCGGACGAGCTGGAAGTGGTCGCATGAACCGTTGGTTCCGGCTCGCCCTGCAGACAGCGGTCGGCCTCGTGCTGTTGTGGCTGTGGCTTCGTACGGTCTCCCTGACCGACGTGCTCAGCCATGCCCGCGTCCAGAGCTGGGCGCCGGTCGTCCTGATGATCGCCCTTTTCCTGCTCACGAGCCTCATCCGCGCGCGCCGCTGGCTGCTGCTCCTGCGGCCGCTGGCTCCGGTCGGGATGGTGAGGGCGTTCGCCATGAACTCAGCCGGCGGCCTGCTCAACTACGTGCTGCCGATCCGCTCTGGAGATGCCGCACGCGCGTGGTGGCTGTGGCGGCGCCACCGAGTGCCGGCAGGCTCTGCGCTCGCGACGATTGTCATCGACAAGGCTTGCGACCTGGCCGCGGTCGCAGTCGTGCTGGCCGTCCTCGAGGTGGTGGCGCTGACCGGCGCGATCAGCACTCCGCGCGGCCTGCTCGGCGCCGCCGCGCTGGCGATCGCGCTGCTCTCGGCGGTGCTCGGGACGGCGGTCCTCGGCCCAAGGCTGGCAAGGTCATGGGTCGCCCGGCGCCTTTTGCCGCCGCGCTTTGCATCCGCCATCGCCGGCCAGGCGTTTGCGTTCCGCGCCGGCGCGCGTGGGTTGTGGACCCCCGCCCTGGCGGCCCGGCTGGCCGTGCTGACGGCTCTTGCGCTGCTGATCGACGCCTTCAACTTCACGCTCCTCTTCGCGGCTGTGGGCGTATCGGTGCCGACCATCAAGGCGATGGCGGCCTATCCCGCCCTGCTGCTCAGCTTCGCCGTGCCGGCCGGCCCGGGATACCTCGGCAACCTCGAGGTGGCGGGATCGCTGGTGCTGCACGGAGGTCTCGGATTGGCAACGCCTGTGGCGGCCGGCGCCATCGTGCTGTACCACGCGATCACCGCGGCCAATGCCCTCGTGTTCGGCTTGCTGAGCTTTCTACTCGTCGGAGGCCGGCGCCGCGTTCGCCACGGAGGCCCTCGCCGCATCGCGGTGTTTCACTGCGGCTTCACCTATTCCGGAGGTGGCGAGCGGATCGTGATCGAGGAGGTGCTCGGATTGCGCCGGCGGGGCTATGACGTCGAGTGCTACGCGCCGACGGTCGACCAGACCCGCTGCTACCCGGATTTGATCGGCGACGTTCGGGTCCGCACATTCCTCCCGCAGCTGCCGCGATGGTTTCCGTTGCGCGAAGCCGTGCAGATGGCGGCCACGTCGCTGTTGATGCCCCTGTACGCGTGGCGTTTTCGCGGCGTCGATGCCATCGTCGGCTGCAACCAGCCGAGCGCCTGGATCGCGTGGTGGGCGGCGCGGCTTATGGACGTCCCCTATGTCGTGTACCTGAACCAGCCGAACCGGCTGGTGTACCCGCGCAACATCGACCGCGAGACCGGCTGGGTGGCCAACGCCGACTACAGGGTGCTCGCCGCGATCGTGCTGCGCGCGACGCGCTTTGTCGCCTGGGCCGACCGCCGGTCTGTGCAGGAGGCGGACCAGCTCCTCGTGAACGGCGACTACATCGGCGACATCATCCGGCACACATACGCCCGCGATGCCATCGATTGCCCAGCGGGCTGCCACGTGGCGGCGTCGGGTTTCCCGCTGCCCGTCGATGCGCGGTTCTCTGGCGGACTGACCATCAACGGCTATCCGATCCGCCGGCCTTACGTGCTTTTGACCAACCGGCACTATCCCCAGAAACGCTTCGACATCACCATCAGGGCCATGGCCGAGGTGCGCAAGAGGCATCCGCGCGCGCAGCTCGTGATACCGGGGCCACCCACGGCGCACACCGCTGTGCTGAAGGCGCTGGTGACCGAGCTGGAACTCTCGGATGCGGTGATCTTCCTCGGCGCGATCGCCGAAGACGAGCTGCAGAAGCTGTACGAGGGTGCGGGCGTCTACGTGTACCCGGCGCCTGAGGAAGACTTCGGCATGGGCGTCATCGAATCGATGGCGAAGGGAGTGCCCGTCGTCGCCTGGAACCAGGCCGGGCCGACCGTGACCGTCGGCCCGGGGACCGGTTACCTTGCCGAGCCGCTTGTGGTGAGCGACTACGCCGAGGGCATCTCGAGCCTGCTCGACAGCCCGGCCGAGAACCAGGCGACTGGCGAGCGGGCCTTCGAATGGGCGCGGCGCTTCGACTGGGAGCGGCACCTGGACACCCTGGAGCGCGCCGTCCTCGAGGTGGCGCGAGCTCACGAACAGGTCGCGGCGGAGGCGGCGACGGCTTGAAGCTCCTGCCGCGAATCCTCCCCGACGAAGACGAGGAGGACCGCCGTCTCGACCAGCCGGAGGTTGTCGCACAGGCCGAGCCGAAGGCCCGGCCGCTCCATTGGGGATGGACGGTGGCGGTGGCGGCGGTGGCCGCGATTCCCCGACTCCTGTACCTGTTCGTATTCACGGATCCGGAAAACCCCGGCCTTGGCGCCTACAACGATGTGTGGCACCACTGGCAGATCGCGTACCTCACCAAGGAGATCGGTCTCTCCGCTCCGGGCGGTCCAAGGTTGTGGGACCTCAAGGGCCTCGACTACTTCTGGGGCACCCTGCACCCGCTCTTGATGGTTGCCGTCTTCGACCTCACGGGCTCGATCGACATCGTGCTGAATCGCCTGGTCAGTCTCGTCTTCGGCGTCGCGGTCGTGGTCTTGCTCTTTCACATCGTCCGTCGCTACTGGGGCATCCAGGCCGCGATCGGAGCGGCGCTGGTGGCCGGGCTGCTCCCGACCAGCGTCATGAACGATTCGTCGGGGATGCTGGAGCCGCTGGGGGTGGCGTTCGTGCTGGTGGGGATCTGGGCCTGGCAGAAACCCAGCGGCTTCTGGTCCGGCCTCGCCTTTGGACTGGCCACGATGGCCCGCGCCGAAGCGTGGATCTTCAGCCTCGGCATGGTTGTCGCGGCCTGCCTGCGCAGGGTGGGCATGCAGCGTCTGCCGCTGGTGGCGACGTTTGCGGCGGTGATGGTGCTCTACATGAAGGTGCTGCTCGACCAGACCGGCAACGCTGTGTATCCGCTGTACTGGAACTTCTTCGCGAACGCGGTCGGCCGGTGGGAATACACGCCGATCAGCTCCGCGCAGGCGTCGGTGAGGCCGGTGCTCGGAGCTCTTCTTGTGGCCGCCGTGATCGGTCTCGCCTGGAGCCTTTGGAAGCGCCCGGCTTCGTACATGCTGCTGACCTTCGGCTTCGGGTACTGGGCTTTCGTGGCCGGGATGCTTGGCTTCACCTCGTACCTGGCGAGCTGGGTCTGGTGGATGCCGATCACGCGAGTCTTCGCTTTTCCTTATGTCTTCGCGGGCGCGCTCCTTGCGGTGGCGCTTCTCTGGTGGGCGCCGCGGCGATTGGGCCGGCGTGTGATTCCTGTGGCCTGGACGGTGCTCGTCGGAAGCTTGCTGGTCGCGCAGCTCGCCTGGATTCCGATCGGCCAGGTCTTCGGACCCACCGAGGCGAACTGGCACTCGACGCTTGCCGCAAGCCGCCAGCTCGGCTCCTGGTACAACCAGCCACCCTATGCGGGTCACGCGATGGCGGTTCCCCCCGACCGGCCCGATGTCACCTACGGACTCGCGCGCTTCGGCGGCGTGGAGGGCAAGCATCTGGTCAGCGAGATGTACGACCCGTTCTACTACCTGCCCACCGGGTATGCCTACCAGGACCACGCGCAGGTCGTCAGCACGCTGGTCCAGTGCTGGCTGGACAAGACCGATACGCGGCTGATGGCGATGCCGCCGAACAACGCGAACTACGCGTTGATGCGCGAGCTCAACCCGGATTGGTTCGTACAGGTGGGGACCATGAGCGAAACGCAGTGGCTCATCTATGGCGTGTCGGCGCCGAAGCCGGCGCCGGCCGCGTGCGAGGAGGCATCACGATCAGCGAGCCGGTAGTGCCCGCGCAGCCGTTCGACTACGAGGCCAAGCGCTGGGGTGCGGCGCGCCTGCGCCCTAAGCCGTGGTACATGAACGGCCTCAAGCTTCGCTACCTGCTCGCGGACCTTCCTCAGGGCCCGGCGCGTGTGCTCGACGTCGGATGCGGCGCGGGCTCTGTGGCCAAAGCCGTGAAGCGGGAGCGACCGGACCTCCAGGTCTTCGGGTGTGACCTCAGCCGCTCGGCGCTCGAGGCGGCCACCGCCGAGCCGGGTGGCGTCGGGTTCAAGCTTGCCACCGCGGAAGGTCTTCCGTTCGCAGATGGAGAGCTCGACTTCGTCTGGATCTTCGACGTGCTCGAGCACGTCGATTCACCTGAGAAGGTTCTCGCCGAGGTGGCTCGTGTGCTGCGCCCCGGCGGCCGTTTTCACATCGTCCTGCCGCTCGAAGGCCAGCCGCGAACGCTTTACACGCTGCTCGGCTGTGGCACCCGCTGGACGGCAAAGGTGCGCCATGGAGGACACATCCAGATCTTTTCCGCCGCGCGGTTCGAATCGATGGCGGAGGCCGCGGGGCTCCACCTCGAGCGCCGGCGATGGAGCTACCACGGCCTCCTCCAGGTCGCGGACGTCGTTTATTTCTCGTGGCTGGACCGGCGCGGGCCGGTGAGCGGATCGGTCGAGGACATGGCGGTGTCGCGTCACGGTTTGACCGGGGCCGCGATGCGGGTGGCGACCGGCTCCGTGGCGTCGGTGGCGTGGGCGGAGGCAAGGCTCCTGCGCGCCTTGCCCGGGGGTTGCGGTCACTTCACCTGTGTTCGGGTAGCGTGAGGCAGGGCCTGAATCTGGCCCTGGGCATCGCGCGCCTGGTTGTCGCGGCCGCCGTCATCGGAGCCGTCTCATATGTGCTGAGCTGGCAGATCCTGTACTCGGGTCCAGTCGGCAGCGACACCCTGTTTCACCTGCATCTCGCGCAGTGGGTTGACTCGAGCTTTCCCACCATTCGCTGGTGGTACCCCTGGGATGACCACGGCATCGCGTATCGCGAGGGCTACCCGCTGGCAGCGCACTGGATGGCGGCGGCCATCTCCCGCCTGGGGGCAATTGACCTGACGCAGGCGATCCAGCTCATTCAGTTCGCGACATCTCCGTTGGGCGCCCTAGGCATCTATTTCTTCTGCGCGTGGAGATTGCGCAATCCTCTCGCCGGACTCATCGCTGGCATCGCGTACTTACTCAGTCCATTGACATGGACGTTCCTGGTGGACTGGGGTTTCTATTCCAATCAGGTCGGGACTGTCCTGTTCATGCCCGCCGTGATCGCGCTCGACGTCTTCTTCGATGAATGGTCGGCCGGGCGCAGAGGCTGGCAGTTTCGATCGGCGGCGTTCGCGACGATGGGCCTCGTGGCGCTGCTTGGACTGGTGTCGCCGTTCCTGCTCGGCGGGGCGGTAATCGCCATCTTCATGTATGTCCTCACGATCAAGGGACGCGGGCTGAGGGCAAGCGCTCGCTGGATGTTTATTACCGCGCCGCTCCTGGTGGCCGGAGCGTTTTTGCTCACGGCCTTCTGGTCGGTGCCGGAGCAGCTGTATCTCTCGTTTATCGGCACGCATGTTCCGCCACGCGCATTCGATCCGGGACTGTTCAGTGTTTGGAGCATCGACCAGGTTTTCGGCCTGCACCCGATACGGCCAACGATCGTGTTCGACCGCGCGAGCCTGACTCCGGCGGTGTGGCTGCCGGCGATCGCCGGAGCGGTGGCTGCGTTGTGGAATGGACGCGCGCGCGTGCTGGTGGCTTTGGTGGCGTTCGGAGTGTTGACGATGGTCACCACCGCGCTGGAGGCACTGATGTGGGGCCTGCCCGTGCTTGGAAACCTGGTGCACGAACGTGCAGGCGTGACCCTGGTTCAATTCAGTGTCCCGATTCTGGCCGGCATTGGACTCACTGAGACTCCGTTGGTGCTCGGCCGCTCGATTGGAACGGTGGCCCGGCTGGCGGCGCGGCCAAAGGCAATCACCTCGATCGCGATGGTGTCCGTCGCATTGGTGCTCGCGTCGCTAGGCGTCGCGCAATTTGCGCACCGTGTCGACGGAAGCTCAAACGCTCTCGCCTACGGCGACTTTCAACCCAGCACCAATGACATATGGGGTCGGTATCCACCGGGGGCGGCGCCGGCGTCAGATTTCATCAGTCAGGTGGCCAAAGCTTCGGCGTGGCGCCAGCCGCAGCTCGGCTGCTTCATCGGATCGTGCGCGACTGGCTCCGGGCTGACCCCGTACCGCTCGCTGTTCGCCACGCCCCCCCACCGGTTAGTGGTAGACGCGCACGTGCCCTTGCTGTTGATGGCCGCGCGAGAGCTTGCGGGCGGGGGCCAGGCGTATACGTACAACTTCCAGCTGCCGGCCTCCCCAGAGCTGGACAACTGGATGCTCGACGGTATGCTCAATCATCGAGGGACGACAGTGAAGTCGGAGCTGGCCTCCGCGATTGGCATCGATGCGGTCGTTCTCGGCGACACACAGTCGGCCCAGGGTTCGGATTACGCCGCGCTGGGTTGGAAGCAGGTGAGCAACTCACCGCTGGCGTTTGTCAACCCGTCGCCTGCCAGCCTCGCCATGGAGTGGCCGTCCGGTGAGACCGGCATGGTGGTTGGCGCCGATCAAAGCGGCAGTTCGCATCCATACAACGACCTCTTCGAGAGGGCCACGACCGGGATGATTCCGTTTTCATCCGGCTGGCTCTTGCGCGGTGACTCCGCGTATGTGGACGACTACACCGCGAGCCAGCTCGCTGCATATCCGATGCTCGTCCTGGTCGGTTATCGCTACCACGACCGAGGCAAGGCCTTTGGCCTGCTCGACGATTACGTGCGGGCGGGCGGCTCTCTCTACATCGAGACCGGCTGGCAGTACGTGGACCCCGACTGGGACCTCGGTTCGCCCGCGCCCGCGGTCCTGCCGGTCGGCGAGCTGCGATGGAGCGCTCTGGATCCGGCGACGCCGGTGGTCGTTTCGGGTACGGCCTCGCCTTCGTGGGGGTCGATGGCCTACGGCAGCGCGGGCTCGGGATGGGGCGCGTCGAGCGCTCCTTTGTCGTCGGTCAGGACCGGCGCGGAACCACTCGTCAGCGTGGGCGGGCGCGTCGTGGTCGCCCGCCAGGAGGTGGGTCGCGGCCGTGTCTTCTGGAGCGGCATGAACCTGATCGCGCACGCCAGCGGCGCCGGCTCGGCGACCGAAGACCAATTCACGGCTGACGCGTTCGCGTGGCTTTTGCACGCGAGTGAGCAGGGTTCTACCCAATCGGATTCAGCGCTCACCTGGGTCACGGACGACCAGGCTCAGGTCTCGTTGTCGCCGTCGACGGCGCCGGCCTGGGTCCTGTTCAAGGAATCCTTTGCTCCCGACTGGTCAGCCGAGCTCCAGTGGCCCGCTTCGCCAGGAATCGCGGCCGGGACCCGGTCAGTACACCTGCTCGACGGCGAGGCCGACTTCATCCTCGCGCGGCTGGACTCGGTGCCTCCCGGAGCGCAGCTCGTCTTCACTTATGGGCCGACCGCCGGGGTCTACCTGTCGTGGGCGGTCTCGGCGATCAGCCTGGTGGCGATGTTGGTCTGGGTGCTCCGACCGCGCTGGTGGCGCCGCGTCTTACGTCCTGGCGCGAGTTTGCTTGTTGGAACGCGTGACCGAGCGATGTCGCGGTTCGGTTGGAATGAGGGTGAAGGTTAGTCGGATCTAATCGATGGTCCCCGCCCACACGATCAGGTCTTTCAATCCTCGATCGAAGGGGATCTGTGGCTCCCACCCAAGGTGCGCTTTCGCCTTCGCGATGTCGCTGACGTAGTACGTCTGATCACCCTCGCGCCAGTCGGCGAACGTGTACTTCGGCTTGTGGCCGGTCAGCTCGCCGATCTGGTCGATGACCTCGAGCAGGTTCCTCTGGTTGACCGGTCCGCCTCCGACGTTGAAGATCTCGCCTCGCGTTTTGTCGATGTTGTCGATCACCGTCGCGTACATCGCGCACAGGTCTCGGGCGTCGAGGAGATCGCGCACCTGTGTGCCGTCTCCGTAGATCGTCAGCGGCCGGTCTTTGAGGATCGAATGCACGAAGTGCGCGACCCACCCCTGGTCCTCGGTCCCGTACTGGTGGGCGCCGTAGATGCAGCTCTGCCGCAGGACGACGGTGTTCATGTTGAAGCAGCGGGCGTAGTCCCTCACGTATTGGTCAGCGGCGCCCTTGCTGCACCCGTAAGGGCTGTGGAAGTCGATCGGCTGGGTCTCTTTACAGGCAACGTTGTTTCGATCGAGCTTTCCATACACCTTGTTCGTCGATGCAAAAAGAAACGGCGCTTGCGGGTTGTGCAGTCGCACGGCCTCCAGCAGATTGAGGGTGCCCGCCGCGTTGACCTCGAAGTCCGTGATCGGATCGACGAGCGAGGTCGTCACCGCCACCTGTCCGGCGAGGTGGAGGATCGCGTCCTGGTTCCTCACGTGCTGCGGCAGCGCGACGGCGTTTCTCACGTCCTCCTTGACGAAGGTCGTCCGCGCCGGGTGCTTGGTGATCAACCACTTGAGATTTCGCTCCGTCCCCGGGCGGCTGAGGTTGTCGAGCAGCGTCACGTGCCATCCGGCACCGATCAGGTGGACCGCAGCGTTGACACCGAGGAAACCTGCGCCGCCCGTGATGAGGACACGGCGTTCGGCGGCGCCGGCCACAGAGCCTCGGGTCGTGCGTGGGTCTGGGCGTGATGACAACTTGGGCTCCTTGATCAACGTCGTCGGGTCCATTGGGGGAACCTACGTTAAGACAATCAATGGCGAGCGGCCGCGATGGCGCGGATGCCGGCTGCGCTTTCGGGTGCATCCGTTGACGCGTCCTTACCATAGACCGGTGACTACATCCGAACGCTCGATGTCCGCCCCCGACGCGCGCTCGGTGCGCAGCAACTGGGAGGCCGAGGTGCGCATGGCGGGTGTGTACGAGGCGCTCGCCGGCGCGACGCCGGATGACGGGCTCAAACATCGCTTGATGTCCCTCGCGGCGACTGAAAAGCGCCATGCGGATGCATGGGCGACGCTGATGGAGTCGGGCGGCGAGAAGCCTGGGAACCGCACCCCTCAGTTCACAGCCCGATTCCTGGGACTGCTGGCCCGCGTCGCGGGGATCGGTCCGGCGCTGGCGCTTGCGGGAGCGGCCGAAGGGCAGGTTCTTCGCTCTTACCTGACCCAGGTTTCGACGGTGGCCGACGAGCGTGCGCAGGGCGTGCTTCGCAAGGTGCTCCCCGAGGAGCTCGACCACCAATCGACCGAGGACGTAACCGGCGAGTCATCAGAAGGGAAGCCCCCATCCCGTCAGGCGGCCACTTACGACGCTGAAGCGGCGCACGAGCCTGAGGAGTGGCACGGCGGCGGAATCGAGAGCATCCGGAACGTGATCTACGGGGTCAACGACGGTTTGACCGCGACGCTCGGCGTGCTTGCAGGCGTGGGCGGAGCGAGCGTCAACCCAAGGGTCGTGCTGATCGGAGGGCTGTCGGCGATGGTCGCCTCGGGGGTCTCTATGGCGGGTGGGGCCTACCTTTCGAGCAAGTCCCAGCGGGAGGTGTTCGAGGGTCAGCTCTCGCGAGAGGCGGCCGAGATCGAAGCGATGCCGGAGCTCGAGCGGGCTGAGCTGGTCAAGATCTACCGGTCCAAGGGCCTGACCGCAGAGGAGGCCGCGACAATCGTCGGGCGCATCACCTCGGACAAGAAGGTCTGGCTCGAGACGCAGGCGCGCGAGGAGCTGGGCCTGGACGTCTTGCTCTTCGAGAACCCCACGCGCGAGGGGCTCGTCGCAGGTATCTCGACGCTGGTCGGCGGTGTCATACCGGTGGCGGGTTACGTGCTCGGCAGGCTGCTGCTCGGGGCTGCCGTAAACGGGTTCGCGGCGCTCGCGATCGCGTTCGTGGTGAGCGCCATCTTCCTTTTCGGCATCGGTTCGGCACGGTCGCTGGTCACGGGGAAGGGAGCCGTCAAGTCGGGCCTCGAGATGCTGACCGTGGGAGCGGCCGTCGCGGCGCTCACCTATGGAGTGGGCCTGCTGTTCCGCGTCTAGGCGGCGCTCAGCCGGTGGCGATCCCCCGGAAGTACGCGATGCTCACCACCCACGCGGCGCCGGCAAGGATCACCGCTTCGCGCCGGCGCGATCCTCCGTGAGAGTACAGGTAGGCCCCCGGAAGGAACAGGACGGCGAACGCTCCATACACGAGATGCAGCAACACCGTCGGCCGGCCGCCGAATGCGAAAGCGGCAAGACCGACCAGCCCCTGTACCGCGGTAAGACCGGCCATCACCAGGTAGCTCGAGCGAAAACCGCCGGACACCTGCGCGTGGCGAAAGTATCCGTAGGTGCCCCAGACGGCCAGCACGAGAGCGAAGACGAGAAGTGCCCGCGCGCCCACGCCGTGAAGGAATATGAGTACCTGCATCAAGCTCGGGGCCTTGCGACCGCTTGGCGGAAGTAGTCGACCGTCACGCTGAGGCCCTCTTCGAGACTGACGCGAGGTTCCCACCTGAGGTGCTCGCGCGCCCGCCCGTTGTCTAGCGCGATGCGGTAGACGTCACCCTTCCGCGCTGGGCCGTAGGCCGGTTCCAGCCGGTAGCCCGTCAGCAACGCGAGCTTCCGGAACATCTCGTTGACGCTGACCGGGATTCCAGTGCTGACATGGAACGTGCCTGCCGAACCGCTCTCGAGCGCGGCCAGGTTCGCGGTCGCTACGTCGCCGACGTGGAGCATGTCTCGGGACTGTTCCCCGGTCCCGTCGATGGTGACGGGCTTGCCTTCGAGCATCCGGCTCGCGAAGATCGCGATCACACGGCCCTCCTCGGCATAGAAGTCCTGGCGCGGACCGTAGATGTTCGCGTAGCGAAGCACCGTGTAGTCCAGTCCAAACGTTCGCCGGAACATGCCGAGGTACTGCTCGAATGCGAGCTTGCTGGTCCCGTACGGCGACAGCGGCCTCACCGGGTGATCTTCGTCCGCGGGCACCACGTCGGGTTCACCGTAGAGCGCGCCACCCGTCGAGCTGAAGATGACCTTGCGCACGCCGTGGTCCGCGCAGGCTTTGAGGAGATTCAGCGCTCCGACGATGTTGACCTGGGCATCAAAGGCGGGGTCTGCGACGGACTTCGGAACCTCCGACTGGGCCGCGTGGTGATTCACCAGCTCGGGCCGGAACGCAGATACGGTCTTCTCGACTCCAGGCTGGTCGCGCAGGTCGACCCGGTGTACTGCTGCCGCCGGGTTGACGTTTCCAACCTGCCCGGTGCTGAAGTTGTCCAGGATGGCGACCTCGTGGCCGGCCGCGAGATACGCATCGACGACGTGGGAGCCGATGAACCCGGCGCCGCCGGTCACGAGAATTCGCACGGGCTGGACTGTAACGGGTTTACTTGCTGACGGTGGTTGAGCGAGCGCGCTTAAAGGTCGAGGTTTTCAAGGCGATTCGTGTGCCTGTCCCACCATCCTTTTTCCGCGGGCTGCTGCAGCGGGCGGCGCAAGTGCCGGAGGTGGAGGCGCGTCTGCCGGCCGGCGGGGCGACCATCGCCGTCCGGCTGACGACGGATGACGAGCTGCGACGTCTGAACCGCGACTTCGCTGGCCACGACTCGGTCACCGACGTCCTCTCTTTTGCCGGCTCGGAGCAGCACCTCGGAGACCTCGCCATCTCGTGGCCGATGGTGCTTCGGCAGGCGGGTGAGTTCGGTGAATCGGAGCAGGCCGAGCTGGGCCTCCTGTGCGTCCACGGGCTGCTGCACCTGCTGGGCTGGGACCACGAGTCGGAGGTCCAGCGGGAGGAGATGACGCGCGTCACGATCGCTGCGCTCGAGCTGTCCGGGCTCCGCATCCCGCCGAGACGTCTCTAATCCCCACGAAATCAGAGGCTACGCCGTGATTTCGCGGGGGCCCCTCTACTGAGCTCCGCGTAAACTCAACTCGCGCAGGGTCTGCGGCACTCGCCGCGGGCCTAAGTGCGTCTACCTGGATTTTGGAATGCAAGAGAACCTGGTCGTCGAAGAGCGGTTGATCGTGGGTCTGGGCAATCCTGACGAGGACTATGCCGACACACGCCACAACCTCGGTTTCGCGTGCGTGCGCGAGCTCGCGAGGCGGCTTGACGTGCGGATCGATCGCAAGCGCTGGAAGTCTCTGGCTGGGCGCTCGGAAGCGCATCACGTGTGGCTCGTGCTGCCGCAGACCTACATGAACCTTTCCGGAGAGGCCGTGGCGAAGGCGATGAAGGACGCCCGCGTTCCTCCGCAAAACGTCTGGGTCGTCTACGACGAGCTCGACCTGCCTCTATGCCGCATGCGGATCAGGCGAGGGGGCTCTGGCGCCGGTCACAACGGAGTCCTCTCGCTGATCAACTCGCTGGGCACGCCCGACTTCGTGCGCTTCCGCATTGGCATCGGAAAACCGCCACGCAAGGGATCTCAGCCGGGCCGCCAACACGTCCTCGGGCGATTTACCAAAGCTGAAGCCGAACGCCTCCCGAAGATCATCGACGGCGTGGCGAGCGCGCTGGAGCTGGCGCTCGACGCCGGTGTAGAGCGGGCAATGGATCGCTACAACCGGCCCGCCTCCCTCGGATGCGAGGAGCTCGTATGAGCTCGCTCTGGAAGCGGACCATCGCAGTGGCGCCCGCCCTTGAGCGGTGGATCGCCGGCGCCGAAGGCGAGCTCAGGGTTGGCCGCCTGCCTCGCGCGGCGTGGCCGATCGTCGCCGGCGCGGTGGTCCGAGCATGCTCCGCGGCGCGCCGGCCGGTGCTCATCCTGGCTCCCACGCCCGAGCGCTTCGCCGATGAGCTGCGATTGTGGCTCGCGGGCCACCCGCAGGTCCACGTATTCGCCGAAGTAGGGATTTCCTTCCTCGACCGGCCACCCGCATTCGACGCTTCGGTCAACAAGCGCCTCGAGGCGCTGGCCGCCCTGGCGCGCGCTAGCGATGAACCGGCCGTTGCTGTCGTCTCGTCTCGGCGCGCGATGACCCGGCAGACCATCTCGCCACGTGACCTGCTCGACGGAACGATCCTGCTGGCTCCAGGTCGAGGTCCCGACCCCGTGGCCGTGGCGCTTCGCCTGGTGGAGCTCGGGTACTCGAGAGAGGCGCTGGTCGAGGACCGCGGCCAGTTCTCGCTTCGAGGCGGCATCCTCGACGTGTTTCCTGCCGCCGCCGACGCGCCCGTTCGAGCGGAGTGGGCGGGAGACGTCATCGAAACGCTCCGGCTGTTCGACCCCGAAAACCAACGGTCCGTGATGGCTGTGCCCGAAGCATCGATCAGGACGGGGAGGGAGCTGTTGCTCGGTCCCGGCCGCGGAGCGGCCGCCGTCGCCAGGCTTCGTGCAGCCGTTTCGCTCGAGAGCCTGCGCGCCGACGTTCGTTCGGACTGGGAGGACGAGCTCGCGCGGCTGGAGTCTGGCGGCGCATTCCCAGGGGTCGAGTACTACGCCGGTTACCTGGAACCTTCGCGCCCGTCCCTCCTGGACCATGTGCCCGCCGGTGCGGCGGTACTGGATTTCGATCCGGAACGCCAGCTCGCGGACGCTCGTTCGCTGATCGACGAAGCACAGATGCTGGCCGCGGCCGAATCCGGCGGCGGGGAGCTGCCGCGGGGCTTCACGCTTCCCATAGTCGGCGTCGAGAGGCTCGACGATTTTGCCGGGCGTTCGCGGCTTCTGCTGACGGCCGGTGAGCCGGCCGGCGAGGCGATCGACCTCGGCTGGACCGAGTCGCAGCCGCTGGTCGGGCGGCCGCGGGCGGTGGCAGAGCTGGCCCACCTATGCGGTGCGGCAACTGTGATCTTCGCCACGGAGCAGGACGAGCGGCTGAAAGCGTTCCTCGACGAAGGCGGAGTCAGGGCAACGGTCGGCGAGGCAGAGCTCGACCTGGATCTCGAGCTGGAACCGGCTCTCCGGCGCGCGGACGTGGACATCACGGCGGGCTGCACGCAGGAACAGATTGGGTTCCGCCTCGCCACCGACGCCGAGCTTTTCGGCCGGCTGCGCCGGCCGTCGCGCGCTTCTCGCGGCAGCCGGGCCCGGGCCCAGGACCTGACGAAGGAGTTCACCCTTGACTTCGCGCCGGACGAGCTGGTCGTCCACGTAGATCACGGCGTCGCCTTCTTCAAAGGAATGAGGCTGATCGAGTCGGAAGGGGCTCATCGCGAGTACCTCGAGCTCGAGTACGCGGAGGGAGATCGCCTTTTCGTGCCGGTCGAGAACCTGGACCGGGTTCAGAAGTATCTCGGCGGCGAGGGACAGCCGGCGCTCCACCGTCTCGGGACCAGCGACTGGACCCGCGCGCGAGGTCGCGCGCGAAAGGTCGTGCAGGACGTGGCGGACGAGCTGCTCAAGATCTACTCGCAGCGCGAAGCGCGGCCCGGCATCGCGTTCGCCCCCGATACCGCGTGGCAGGCTGAGCTGGAGGCGTCCTTTCCTTATGAGGAGACTCCCGACCAGATGGCCGCCATGGCGGAGATCAAGGCGGATATGGAGTCCGACCGCCCGATGGACCGGCTGCTGTGCGGCGACGTCGGTTTCGGCAAGACCGAGCTCGCGCTACGCGCGGCATTCAAGGCGGCAATGAGCGGAAAGCAGGTCGCGCTGCTCGCGCCCACCACGGTGCTCGCCCAGCAGCACTTTCACGTCTTTCGCGAACGGCTCGCAAAGTTTCCAGTCGTCGTCGAGATGCTGTCGCGATTCGTCGACGAAGAGACGCAGGCTCGCACGATCGAAGGCATCAAGGGAGGCCAGGTCGACATCGTCATCGGCACTCACAGGCTGCTTCAGCGTGACGTCCGCTTCAAACGTTTGGGTCTGCTGATCGTGGACGAGGAGCACCGGTTCGGCGTGATGCAGAAGGAAAGGTTGAAGAAGCTGCGGACTCAGCTGGACGTGCTGTCGCTTTCCGCGACTCCGATTCCGCGAACGCTGCACATGGCGGTGGGCGGAATCCGTGACATGAGCGTGATCCAGACTCCGCCCGAAGAGCGTCAGCCGATCAAGACCTACGTCACCGCCGACGAGGACGAGCTGGTCCGCGAAGCGATCACTCGCGAGCTGCAGCGCGGGGGTCAGGTCTACTACGTCCACAACCGGGTGCGGACGATCCAGAAGGCGGCCGAGCGCATCCAGGACCTCGTTCCTGAAGCGCGGGTCGCGATCGGGCACGGCCAGATGGGCGAAGACGAGCTGGCGCGTGTGATGGTGGAGTTCGAGTCTGCCAAGTTCGATGTGCTCGTCTGCACGACGATCATCGAGTCAGGCCTGGACATTCCGAACGTGAACACGATCATCGTCGAGCGCTCCGACCGTTTCGGACTCGCCCAGCTGTATCAGCTGCGCGGTCGAGTGGGCCGGTCGGGGAGGCGCGCGTACGCGTACTTCCTCTATGACCCGCGCCGCTCGTTGACCGAGCAGGCCGACAAGCGGCTCGACGTCATCTCGGGGCTGCACGAGCTGGGGCAGGGTTTCAAGATCGCGCTCCGCGACCTCGAGATCCGGGGCGCCGGCAACCTGCTCGGGACGGAGCAGCACGGCGCAATCGCCGCGGTCGGTTTCGAGATGTACCTGCAGATGCTCCAGGGAGCCGTTTCCAAGATGCGGAGCGGCTCGGAGGAAACCGCGGTCGGCGATGTCCTCTCGACGACCGAGATGAACCTCGATCTGCCTCTCGACCACTTCATCCCGCGGTCCTACATCCGCGACGAGAAGCTAAGGCTGGGCGCGTACCGGCAGCTCGCCGGTACCGACGACGAGGAGGAGCTGGATGCTGTGCTGCGTTCGCTCGAAGACCGTTACGGACCGGGTCCGGCGCAGCTCGACAATCTCGCCTACTCGCTGCGGATCAAGCTGCGTGGCCAGCGGATGGGCCTCCGGGGCGTGGTGGCCGACGGCCATGACATCGTGATTCGTGTCGACCCGGAGCGTTTTCTCGACGTCGACGAGCTGTCGCGCCGGATGGCGGGTAGGATCGCCGTCGCGCCGAACCGCTTGAAGATGCGGAGGCAGGGCGAAGGGTGGCAAACCGATCTGCTGCGGCTGCTTGATGAGATGGCCGACCTGTACAGCTCCGCACATGGCGTGGTCGCCGTTCCACACACCTGATGCCAGAATCAAAGCCCGTGTCTGACTCGAACGAGAAGCCGTACTCACCCGGAATCGAGGCGATCTTCGAGGTCGTCGCGCGGCTCCGGGCTCCCGACGGCTGCCCCTGGGATCGCGAGCAGACGCATGACTCGCTCCGGCCCTACCTGCTCGAGGAGACGTACGAGCTCCTGGAGGCGATCGATTCGGGAGACGACGCAAAGATCAAGGAAGAGCTCGGAGATCTCTTGCTTCAGGTCGCAATGCACGCCGAGATCGCAGCATTAGAGGGCCGGTTCGACGCCGCCGACGTCTCGGAGACGGTCGCAGCGAAGATGGTCGCGCGCCATCCCCACGTCTTTGGCACGATCTCGGTCGCCAACGCAGAGGAGGTGCTGCGCAACTGGGAGCACCAGAAGGCTCACGAGGCGCGGAAGGCGGGCAAGGAAGAGTCGGTGGTCGATCGCGTGCCGGCGACGATGCCGGCGTTGGCCTGGGCGCTCGGGCTCCAGAAACGGGCGGCGCGCGTGGGCTTTGACTTCACGTCATCGAAGGAAGCAGCGGATTCCATCGCGGAGGAGGCGCGCGAGCTCGCGGCTGCCACGGATGCAAAGCAAACCTTCGACGAGATGGGTGACCTCCTGTTCGCGGTCGTCTCGCTGGCGCGCCGGATGAAGGTCAACCCGGAGGATGCGCTGCGCGTGGCGGGTCAGCGATTCCGCACCCGCTTTTCAAAGGCAGAGGTAGCTCTGCGCGAGGAGGGCCTGACCTTCCGAGACCTCGAGCCGGACGATGTCGCGAAGCGTTGGGAAGAAAGCCTGGGAGACCGCTGAGAGACCGCTGAGCCCAGGGGGCGTTTGTTATAGTCGGCTTCCGCCTCGCAAAGGTCCTGATCACGATCCAGCATGAGATACAACAGAGTCATAGTCGCCTCCGGCACTTTGCGCACGAGCGCGTTCGGCGTGCGCCATGCAGTCGTCGCCGCGGTAGTCCTGGTGGCGATGGTCTGGGCCGGCGTGGCTTTCGCCCAGGAGGCGTTCGCCGGGCACAAGCTCAGCCAGCAGGTGACTGATCTGCGCAACCAGAACGTGGTCCTCTCCGCCCAGAACCAGGGCTATAAGAAGGATGTCCAGGCCATCACCTCAGGCGCGGCCGACGAGGAGGAAGCGAGGCTCAACGGGTATTCGAAACCGCAGGAGCGCCTTTATCTCGTCACCGCGGCGCCGTCACCCTCCCCGACGCCGCCCGCGGCCGCATCGCCTTCGGCTTCGCCCCACACCCACTGACCGCGGGTCGGTCTGAAGACCGGCGGTATACTCTGGACGCGGAGTGGAGCAGCGGCAGCTCGTCGGGCTCATAACCCGAAGGTCGTCGGTTCGAATCCGACCTCCGCAACCATCCTGCACCCAACCACGACGCGAGGCGTCGGGCCACCACATTCTGGAGAAGACGTGAACAAGAGGAAGCGAGTGGCTCTCGCCAAGCGGCGGATCAAGAAGCGCAAGCACAAGGCGCGGGCACAAACCGCAAGATAGGATCTTCTCCTCTGAGGGCGCCTACGTCGCGCCCGGCTTGCGCGGTGCCGTAGCTCAGGTGGTAGAGCGCGCGACTCATAATCGCGTTGTCGCTGGTTCGAGTCCAGCCGGCACCACCATGCTGCAACCGAGTCCCTCCAACGCGCTCCTCCAGTGCATCCAGACGTCCGGCCTCATCGGCTCCGGAGATCGTGTGCTCGTCGCCATTTCGGGCGGCCCCGATTCGACCGCGCTGCTGGTCGCCATGCGCCGGCTCGGCTTCGATGTGGCGGCGGCTCATTTCGACCATGCGCTGCGAGCGGGTTCCGACCGAGTCGGGGATCAAGTGGGTGAGCTGTGCGCCCGATTGGGCGTGGATCTGGTGACCGAACGTCGAACGAAGCCCATGCCTCGCGGCTCGGTACAGGCCGCCGCGCGCACCCTGCGATACGAATTCCTGGAGCGAGCACGAGCACGTGTCGCGGCAGACGTCGTCGCGCTTGCTCACACCGCTGATGATGTGGTCGAAGGCGTCGTGCTCCACCTGATGCGGGGTTGTGGGCTGCCGGGACTGCGCGGCATGCCCGCGACTCGCGGCGTCTACGTCCGGCCGATGCTCGCGGCGTGGAGACGCGATGTGGTCGAGTTGCTCGAGCAATCTGGAATCACTGCCTATGACGACCCGGCGAACGCCGACCTCCACTTCGCGCGCGCGCGCGTGCGACATGAAATTCTCCCCGCCCTCGAGCGCGACCGCCCGGGTATCACGCGCCGGTTTTACGCCGCCGCCCGGCAGGCTTCGGCCATGCAGGAGTCCGTCGAGCGCGAAGTGGATTCCCTGCTCGGAGAGGGAATGCCCGCGGCGCCGGATGTCGCGCGGATGCGAGAGCCGCAGGCGGTCGAGCTGATGAAAGTCCTGTATGCGCGCGCCGGAGGTTTTCAGCCGGCGCTGTCGCGCGCGCACCTCGCTTCGATGCTCAGGCTGGTCAGAGGAGGACGGGGCGGGCGAGGGGTCGACCTTCCTGGAGGTCGGCGTTTTCGTATCGTGGGCACCTATATGGAAGTGGTTGCGCGCCCGAACGCCGGCACCGGAGCCGAAATCCGCCCGCGGCTCGACGTCAAGAGCTGCAGCGGCTGCGACGATCCCGACGCTGTGCACCTGCGACCCGGCGTGCGCCTTCACGTGGGATTTCGGCGGCCGGGACTGCGCATGCGGCCTTCGGTTGGGAGCGGTTCGCGCAAGCTCCAGGACATCCTGGTCGACGCTCGCGTCCCACGAGAAGAACGCGACTCGTGGCCGCTGGTGTTCTCAGGGGACCGGCTCGCGTGGGTTCCAGGAGTCGCGGTGGACGCAGATCTCGCGAGAGCTGCGGGCGAGCCCGCGCTGCACGTCGCCATCTCGCCGATGCCAGACCGTTGGACGAGGAAAGTTGCTAGGCTAGGAACGCCGATCAGCCCTCGAGGAGAGTCGAGTTGAGCCGTTTTCCCCGCTCCAGCCTGTTTTATTTCGCACTGGTCGTCGTGCTCGGCCTGGTGTTCTGGTTCACGTGGCAATCGCTGCAAAATGGCGGGAGCTCCACCGACTGGCACTTCTCGACCCTCATGACCCAGGCTTCCCAAGGGGACGTCAAGTCGCTCGAGATCAACGCTACCGACGGAATCGCCATCGATTCCCAGAACCGCAAGCACAATGTCGTCTTGCCGGACACCACGGGAGAGCCCCCATGGCTCGTCGAGCTCCGAACCACTGATCACGTCGATGTTTTCTTTGACAAGAACAGCAGCGGCAGCTATCTGCTGCAGGTGCTCTTACCGAACATCATCCTGGTGATCCTGATCGGGGCCTTCATGTGGTGGGTGCTCCGTCAGACCCAGAGCGGCAACAACCAGGCGATGTCGTTCGGTCGTTCTCGCGCGCGCTTGATCGCCGGCGACAAGCCCGCTATCACCTTCGCGGACGTGGCAGGTGTGGAGGAGGCTAAACAGGAGCTCTCGGAGATCGTCGAGTTCTTGAAATATCCGGAGAAGTTCGTGGCCCTCGGTGCACGCATCCCGAAGGGTTGTCTGCTGGTCGGGCCTCCAGGCACAGGCAAGACGCTTCTCAGCAAGGCTGTGGCGGGAGAGGCGGGCGTGCCTTTCTACTCGATCTCCGGATCGGAGTTCGTCGAGATGTTCGTCGGTGTCGGCGCGAGCCGCGTCCGCGACCTGTTCGACCAGGCCAAGAAGAACTCGCCCTGCATCGTGTTCGTCGACGAAATCGACGCAGTTGGCCGCCAGCGTGGCGCCGGCCTCGGCGGCGGTCATGACGAACGCGAGCAGACCCTCAACCAGCTGCTGGTTGAGATGGACGGCTTCGACACCAACACCCACGTCATCGTCATCGCGGCCACCAACCGGCCCGACGTGCTCGACCCGGCCCTGCTGCGACCTGGACGTTTCGATCGCCATGTGACGCTCGACCGCCCGGACATCAAAGGCCGCCGCGCGATCCTCGACGTGCATGCACGCAACAAGCCGCTCGACTCGACGGTCGACCTCGACGTGCTGGCGCGCCAGACGCCGGGCTTCAGCGGCGCCGACCTGGCCAACCTGATCAACGAGGCCGCGATTCTTGCCGCCCGCGCCAACAAGAAGGTGATCGGGATGGACGAGCTCGAGGAGGCCATCGCGAGGGTGATCGCGGGTCCCGAGCGCAAGAGCCGGCGCATCTCAGACCGCGAAAAGGAGATCATCGCCTACCACGAGGTCGGTCATGCCCTCGTGATGAAGGCGCTTCCGCACACCGACCCGGTGCATAAGGTCTCGATCATCTCGCGCGGCATGGCATTGGGCTGGACGATGAGCCTGCCGGAGGAGGACAAGTACCTCATTTCGCGAGACGAGCTGATGGACCAGATCGCCGGCATTATGGGCGGCCGCGTCGCCGAGGAGCTCGTCTTCGGCGACATCACGTCCGGGGCTGAGAACGACATCCTTAAGGCGACCCAGATGTCCCGCCGGATGGTGACTCAGTGGGGAATGTCGGACAAGTTGGGCAACGTGGCGATGGGTCACCGGGAAGAGCTCGTGTTCCTGGGCCGCGACCTCGGCGAGCAGCGAAACTACTCGGAGGAGGTTGCCGCGATCATCGACGAGGAGATCCGCAGCATCGTCGACCACGGCTATCAGACCGCCAAGGGGATCCTCACCCAGCAGCGTCACCAGATGGACATAGTGGTCGAGCAGCTGAAGGTGGTGGAGACGCTCGATGGTAGCCAGCTGGACGAGATCCTCGCGCGCGGGGCGCCGCAAGCGCCGGCCGCCAGCTCCTCCGCGAGCTAGAACGCCAGAACGACTTTTCGTCTTAGGCCGGGGCAACCTCGGCCGGAGTCTTGAGCTGGCCTTTCGAGCGGCAGGTCAGCTCACCTCATTGGTGCGTGGACGCACAGCGTTCATCGAGCCGCCCTCGTTCGGCATCGTATTCCTGGCGGTCCCGGATCAAGCAGTCGAGGAAGTCGCCGCAAAGCTCGCGCGCTTGAAGCCGTCGCGGCGGCTGAGCTTTGTCCACGTGAGTGGCGCCCTCGGCCTCGGCGTGCTGGACGCGCTCCGCGACCACCCGGTCGGTTCATTTCACCCGCTGCAATCGTTTCCCGCGCCGCGCGACCCATCTGCCTTCCAGGGAATCACCGTCGCGGTCGACGCCAGCTCCCTGGCTTTGATGCGGCGCCTTCGTTCTCTCGCCCGGGCAGTCGGCGCCGAGCCGAGGCACGTCGGCGACGGGGACCGCGTCCCGTACCACGCGGCCGCTGTCTTCGCATCGAACTATGTCGACGTCTTGCTGGGCGAAGGGGTTCAGCTGCTCCAGGCCGCCGGTTGGAGCGAGAAAGAGGCGACCGCCGGACTGCTCGCCCTGACAGAGGGAACGCTCGCCAGCGTGCGCAAACGGGGTTTCGTGTCGGCGCTCACCGGGCCGGTCCGGCGGGGAGACGTGAACACGGTCGAGCGGCATCTGGCCGCGCTCTCGGGGCCGACCGCGGATTTATATCGTATGCTCGGCCTGATCGCGCTCGAGATCGCAGTGGAGGCGGGCCTTGAGCCTGCGGCGGCCGAGCAGATGCGAAGGGCGTTGACCGCTCGAGCGGCAGCGACCCGAAGGAGACGGCGCGCATGACAACGGTGCTGGACGTTCAGCGGTTCAAGGACGAGCATCGCCGCTTCTCGGTGATCACCGCCTATGACTTCTTGAGCGCGCGGATTCTCGACGAGGCAGGCACTCCGATCCTGCTGGTGGGGGACAGCCTCGGGATGGTGATGCTCGGTTACCCGACCACGCTGCCGGTGACCCTCGACGAGATGATCCACCACGCCAAGGCCGTCGCGAGGGGCTCCCGGCAGGCGTTGCTCGTCGGCGACATGCCGTTCATGTCGTATCACGTGTCCACCGAGCAGGCGATCGCGAGCGCCGGGCGCTTCCTTCAAGAGGGCGGCATGCACGCGGTCAAGATGGAAGGCGGCGGCCCCGTGATCGAGATCACCCGCCGCCTGACGGAGCTCGGGATACCGGTCATGGGCCACCTTGGGCTGACGCCTCAGTTCGTCCATCAGATGGGCGGCTTCAAGGTGCAGGGCAAGGGCCAGGCTCAGGCCGCGCGAATCCTGGCCGACGCCAAGGCGCTCGAGCAGGCCGGCGCGTTCAGCCTCGTCCTCGAGGGAGTGCCCAGCGATCTCGGAAGCAAGGTCACCCAGGCCCTTCGCATCCCGACGATCGGCATCGGGGCGGGCCCAGGCACCGACGGCCAGGTGCTGGTGTATCACGACATGCTCGGACTCACGACCGGCAAGGCGCCGAAGTTCGTGAAGCGCTACGCCAACCTCGCCGAGGAGATCGGCAACGCCGCCCAGCGGTTTGCCCAAGAGGTCGCGACCGGGGAGTTCCCGGGGCCCGAGCACGGGTATTCGGCCAACGGCTCGACGCCGGCCCTGGCCGGAGCAAAAGACGGAGAAATTCAAGAGGTCAAGTACGGCGCCGGGTAGCCCGTTCGTCGTATTCGAAGCTCCCGCCGCGATGCTCGCCGAGTCGCGGCGGTGGCGCGCCCAAGGGCTCTCGATCGGGCTCGTTCCGACCATGGGGGCGCTCCATGCCGGCCATCTCAGCCTGATCGAGCAAGCGCGCCGCGAAAACAGGATCGCCGTGGTCAGCCTCTTCGTGAACCCGATCCAGTTCGGGCCTGGCGAGGACTTCGCTCGCTACCCGCGCGACTCCGCTCGCGACGCTGAGCTGATGACCGGGGCCGGCGTCGATGCGGTCTACAGGCCCTCCGTCGAGGTCATGTACCCCGCCGGATCCGGCACTCGCGTGCACGTCTCGGGCGTCGGGGACCCACTCGAGGGATCTGCCCGTCCGGGTCATTTCGACGGCGTGGCGACTGTGGTCAGCAAGCTGCTCAACGCCGTGGAGCCCGATCGCGCGTACTTCGGGCAGAAGGACGCCCAGCAGGCAGCGGTCGTGAAGCGCCTGGCCCTGGACCTCGATTTCCCGGTCGAGATCCGCGTTGGCCCAACGGTCCGGGAGGCGGACGGGCTGGCGTTGAGCTCGCGCAACGCCTACCTGAGCCCCGAGGAACGTATCGCTGCCGCGTCTCTGAGCTCGGCCCTGCGCCTGGCGACCGCCGCCTATGCAGCCGGTGAGCGGCGTCCGGAGCAGCTTCGGAAGGTGCTCTGCGACCGCCTGGAAGCCGAACACCTTGCTCAGGTCGAGTACGCCGAGGTCGTCGATCCGGAGACTTTTGCGCCTCCGGGGCCACTGGCGGTGCTCGCGGTTCGCATCGGGAGGACGAGGCTCATCGACAACCACGATCTCTCGAAGGTGGTTCCTGGATAACCCTCAGTTCTGCGTTACAATGGCAGTTCGTATTGGCGGAGGCCGTTTTGACGACCAACACCACACCAATAAATCTTAGGGGGAAAGTGCGTTGTTCAATGAGTCCGGTGCTGTCCTGACCGAGCCAAAGGAGGCAGCCGACCGAGACTTATCCGCCCCGATGACCATGGAAGACTACCTCCACTACGAGTCGGAGGCTTTCAAGACCCCCAACCATGGGGACATCGTCGATGGAATCGTTGTGCGGGTCGACGCGGATGAGGTCCTGGTGGACATTGGCGCGAAGGCCGAAGGCGTGATCTCGAGCAAGGAGCTCGGGATGCGCGGCGATGTGGACGCGGTCGGGCTCGAGCCCGGCGACCAGATCAAGGTCTATGTCCTCCAGCCGGAGAACGAGGAAGGCAACGTGGTCCTCAGCCTGCGCCGCGCGCGGGCGGAGACGACGTGGATCGTGGCCGCTGAGAAGCAGGCCGACGGGTCGGTGATCGAGGCCGACGTGCGTGAGCAGAACAAGGGCGGACTGATCGTTAACATCCTCGGCCTGCGGGGCTTCTTGCCATCGAGCCAGGTCGCGCGAGCTTACGCCGGCAGCCTGGAGTCGCTGGTCAGCCAGCGAATCCCGGTGAAGATTCTCGAAGTCAACCGAAAGCGCAACCGGCTGATCGTCAGCCAGAAGGCCGCCGAGGACGAGGATCGCGCCCGCAAGCGGGAAGAGCTCTTCACCAGGCTTCAGACCGGAGCCACCGTCAAGGGGACGGTTTCAGGCATCACAAGCTACGGGGCGTTCGTGGACATCGGCGGCGCCGATGGATTGATCCACATCTCCGAGCTGTCGTGGGATCGTGTTTCCAAGGTGACCGACGTCCTCCAGCTGGGGGAAGAGGTCACGGTGAAGGTGATCAAGCTCGACCCCGAGCAGACGCGGATCTCACTGTCCCTGCGGCAGCTGCAGCAGGACCCCTGGGAGAGGCTCGTGCAGTCGATGCCCATCGGCTCGATCGTCGAAGGGCAGGTCACCAAGACCAAGAAGTACGGCGCCTTCCTTCAGATCATGCAAGGGATCGAGGGCTTGCTCCACATCTCCGAACTGTCGTGGGATCATGTGGAGCGGACAGAGGACGTGCTGAAGGTGGGGGAGACACTCCAGGTCAAGGTGATCGGGATCGACACCGCCCGCCGGCGCATCTCGCTGAGCCTGAAGCAGCTCTCGGCACCGCCGGCCAGCCTGGCCAACGGGCATGCCGAGTCGGGGCCGGCGGAGTACGACGACGTAGAGGACGAGTCCTAGCCTCCAGCGCGGGCGGTTCTTAACAAGCAGGGTTGCCTTCCTTTCGCTCGCCTGCTTGAGTTGATGCCGGCAGGTGCTGTTCGGCTGGGGGCAATCAGTTGGTCCCATCCTTATCGCCGCTTGCGCGCAGGGAGCCGATGGGAGCAATCAGCAAGTCCCATCCATATCGCCGCTTGCGCGCTGGGAGGGCCCGGCCGAGGTACGCCCGGCCCGCGGTTTCAAGTTCCCATGGCGGCCAGCCGCTGGCTCGCGGGAGCGTAGTAAGGGTCGATCTCAAGGGCTCGCCGGTAGTCCCGGCGGGCATCCGCGATTCGCCCCAGCTGAGCCTCCGCGTCGCCGAGCTCAACGTAGAGACCCGGCTCGCTCTCGCCCAGGTCCGCCGCCTGTCTCATCTCCTCCGCACCCTGGGCCGGCGAACCGCTCGCGACGAGACCCTGGCCGAGGGCCCAGTGATAGCGCGCCTGGAGCGGGTCGATGCGCACCGCCAGTTCGGCGCGCCCTTGCAGATACCAGATGTCGGCCAGCACCGGCAGGGCTCCAAGCGCGAGCGCAGCCAGCGCCATGACGATCGCCGCGACAGATCGCCACGCCGCCGGGACCCCCGCCGTCGGAGCCGGCTCCGCCGCAGGTGCGATCTGCCCGACCTCGACGCTTCGGACAGCTGACCACATCGTTCCGGCGAGGAGCCAGAACGCACCGGTGGCAGGGGCCCAATCGAAGTTGAAAAGGACCCAGATGCTGTAGCCGACTCCTGCCGCCGCCAGCGCTCCGACATCGGCTGCGAATCGCGCCCGCCACGCACGCCGGAACAGGATCACGAGCATCAATCCGATGGCAGCGACGCCCAGCAACCCCTGTGTTGCCGCGACGTCCAGCGGTCCGGAATGAATACGATCGAACGTGACCCCCGGTGACCAGTCGCCGCTCAGAAACCGGCCGAACGCGAGCCCGGTCGCGTCCTCGCCCCATCCGGTCAGCGGTCGGGCCGCGATCATCCGGACTCCGTCGAGCCAGAGATGGACCCTGAGCTGGCCCGGGTCGTCGTTCAGGACGTGGAGCGGCGATACGACGATCACGAGCAGGGCAGCACCGATCACCGCCACCGAAGCGGTCGCTGCGATCGCGGCGGCCCGGCCCCTGCGAGAGAAGACAAGCAGCGCAAGGCAACCCGCGAGCGCTCCGAGTCCGCCGCTGCGCGAGGTGGTCGCGAGCAGGCCCGCCGCCAGGACCGCCGCGCCCAGCCACCAAGCGACCGTAAAGCGATCGCCGCGCCATCCGCGGGCGACCGCCAGAGGGAAGGCCATCGCGATCAGGGCGCCGAGGAGGTTGGCGTTTCCGAGGTTCCCGTCCGGGCGGTAGGGCATCTGTTCAGCCCATTGCAGCAATGCCTCGAGGCAAGCCACTCCGGTCCCGAAGACCAACGCCGCCACCACCCAGTCGCGATGCCGCTTGCTCCGCATGTGCCAGGCGGCCGCGGCGAACAGGCCGAGATAGGCGATCCGCATGGGCAAGGACTCGTATCGTGTGTACGAGCCGGCGAAGCTCAGGGGCCATGAGATTGAGAAAACAAACGCGAGGATCGCGGCCGCGGCTGCGGCAGCAAGTGGCCAGCGCATGGTTTCCAAACGGACCACGTTGGGCACAATCAAGGCCAACCCAGCCCCCAGGCAGGCACCGATGATCACGATCGACGTGCGCGGCAGGATGAAGGAGTCTTCGGCTGCCGGTAAGAAGGCAACAGGAAGGGCCAGGGCGATCGCCGCCGGGAGGTAACCGCCAAGGCGCCCGAGAAACGGTCTCACCGCGCCTCCGCCCAAAGAAATCCGTTGGTCGAGTTGGACGTTTATATTAGGTGCGGAGGTACCGAGAGGTGCCAAAGCAACGCTCGAGGAGGTGCTGGCCCCACCCTAGGCGTAGGAATCCAGGAGGAATAGACCCTTGTATCCGTTTGAGAGATTTACTGAGCGCGCCAAGAAGGTTTTGACGCTCGCTCAAGAAGAAGCAGAACGATCGCACCACAGCTATATCGGCACCGAGCACCTGCTCCTGGGCTTGCTCCGCGAGGGTGAAGGCCTGGCCGCCAAGGTCCTCAACAACCTTGGCGTGGAAATCGGCAAAGTCCGCCAGACCATCGAGTCGGTCCTCGGGCGGAACGAGCGGATCATCATCCAGCAAATCATTCCGACCTCGCGTGTCAAGAAGGTGATCGAGATCTCCTTCGAGGAAGCGCGCCGCATGGGCCACAACTACGTCGGCACCGAGCACCTCCTGCTTGGGTTGCTGATCGAAGGTGAGGGCATCGCAGCTCACGTCCTCGAAGACCTGGGAGCGACGCTCGAGAAGGTGCGCTCCGAGATCGAGCGACTGCTCCACGACTCGAGCGCGGAGACCGAAGCGGAGCCTGCTCCAAAGAAGCCATCGAAGACGCCGCTGCTCGACCAGTTCGGTCGCGACCTGACGGAGCTTGCGCGCCGCAACCAGCTCGATCCTGTGATCGGACGCGAAACGGAGATCGAACGCGTCATCCAGATCCTCAGCCGCCGCACCAAGAACAACCCGGCCCTGATCGGCGAGCCCGGCGTGGGCAAGACCGCCATCGCCGAGGGTCTGGCTCAGCAGATCAACCTGGGCAACGTTCCGGAGTCGCTGCAGCACAAGCGCGTGCTGACGCTGGACATGGGCGCCCTGGTGGCAGGGACCAAGTACCGCGGTGAGTTCGAAGAGCGTCTCAAGAAGATCCTCGACGAGATCCGATCGAGTCGCGAGGTCGTCCTCTTCATCGACGAGCTTCACACGCTGGTGGGTGCGGGCGCGGCTGAGGGCGCGATCGACGCAGCCAACATTCTCAAGCCCGCTCTCGCACGCGGCGAGATCCAGTGCATCGGCGCCACGACGCTCAACGAGTACCGCAAGTACATCGAGAAGGACGCGGCCCTCGAGCGCCGCTTCCAGCCGGTGTACGTCGACCAGCCGAGTGTCGCGGAGACGATCGACATCCTGAACGGCGTGAAGTCGCTGTATGAGAAGCACCACCGGGTGACCATTACCGACGACGCCGTGCATGCCGCGGCAGTGCTGAGCGATCGCTATGTCAGCGACCGAGCTCTGCCTGACAAGGCGATCGACCTGATCGACGAAGCGTCCGCCCGCGTCCGGATGAAGCTGACGACCATTCCAGACGAGCTCAAGGAGCTTCAGAAGGAGATCAAGAAGCAGCGATCGGACCAGGACGAGTCGGTCAACAAGCAGGACTTCGAGGCCGCAGCGGGCGTGCGCGACAAGGTCAAGAAGCTGCAGGACAAGCTTGCGCTCAAGGAAGCGGCGTGGCGCGACAAGCTAGGTGAGACGGTCCCCGAGGTCAACGAAGAACACATCGCGCAAATCGTGGCCGCCTGGACAGGCGTGCCCGTGTCTCGGCTGGTCGAAGAGGAGACGTCGCGACTGCTTCGCATGGAGGAAGAGCTCCACAAGCGGATGGTCGGCCAGGACGAGGCAATCAAGACTGTTTCACAGGCGGTGCGGCGCGCCCGGGCGGGCCTGAAAGACCCGCGGCGCCCAATCGGCTCGTTCATCTTCTTGGGACCAACTGGAATCGGGAAGACCGAGCTGGCGCGTGCCCTTGCCGAGTACCTGTTCGACTCAGAAGACAATTTGATCAAGCTCGACATGTCCGAGTTCATGGAGCGGCACACGACCGCAAGACTCGTCGGTTCACCTCCCGGTTACGTCGGTTACGACGAGGGCGGCCAGCTGACCGAGGCTGTGCGGCGCCGGCCTTACTCCGTGATCCTCTTCGACGAGATCGAGAAGGCCCACCCCGAAGTGTTCAACATGCTGCTGCAGATCCTCGAGGACGGGCGCCTCAGCGACGCCAAGGGCAAGGTGGTCAACTTCGCGAACACCGTGATCATCATGACCTCCAACCTCGGCATTCGAGACGTCAACCAGGCAGGCACGTCACTCGGGTTCCAGCCAGCGGTCGTCGATGAGTCGGAAGAGGTCGAGCGCCGTCACAAGAACACGAAAGAAAAAATCGACGAGGAGCTCAAGCGGATGTTTCGGCCCGAGTTTCTCAACCGCGTCGATGCGGTGGTCGTGTTCAAGAGCCTGACGACGGGACAGATCCGGCAGATCGTCGATCTGCAGCTGAACAAGCTGAGCAAGCACCTGGTGGAGCAGCAGATAACGATCGAGGTGACGGATGCCGCGAAGGACCTGCTCGCCAAGGAAGGCTACGACCGGACTTATGGCGCGCGGCCCCTGCGGCGCGTCATCACAAACCGGATCGAAGACCAGCTTTCCGAGCATCTGCTGCGCGGACAAATCGCGCGTGGCGACACGGTCCAGATTGACGTCGACGGCGAGGACAGCCTCAAGTTCACGCCGGTCAAGCACCGTCACAAGGAACCAGCGGGCACAGGGGCGGCCAAACCCTAACCGTCGCCGGGCCTCGAGCTCCCTCGTCTTAACAACCTGGGTTGGCAACGCCGCACGCGCGCGCTAAGTTCGTGCGCGGTAGGCGTTGCTGGCTCGGGGGAGGGAGCCAAACAGGAAGGGAGGGCCCCGCCGGAGGTGCGTTCGCGGCGTTGTTCGCCACTGGCCCCCCAAAGGAGGAGAACGCCCGAGCTCGCAACACTCCGCGAGCGCTCTCTCGGCGAATCAACCCAGGTGGTAGCCCACAATTGGCGGAGGTGAGCGCCACACCCCCGCTTCGGCTGCGCCCGCTCGAGATCGGTGATCTCCTCGACGAAACCTTTCGGATGTACCGGCGTCACTTTCTTCTTTTCGCGGGACTCTCGGTGCTCGTCTCGCTGCCTTCGGCTGGTCTTTCTGGATTCTTCTCCTACGCACTGTTCAACGGACTTCTTCAATCGACCACCCCAGGTGAGGCGCCCAATCTCAGCTTTCTCGGGCCGACTCTGGTCGCGGCCGCGGTCGTCCTCGTGATCTCCCTGGTGCTGATTCCCTTCTTCTACGGGGCGGTTACGTTCGCCGCCTGCGAATCCGCGCTCGGCCGCGCGGTCACCCCGGCAGGCGTGTTGAGAGGCGTGATGCGTCGCTACTTTCAGCTCCTCGGTTACTGGCTCCTCGTCGGTCTGATGGTTATCGTTTTCTGTCTCCTTCCGCTGTGGATCTGGATCTGGGTGAGCTGGGTCGTGGTCATGCCGGTGATGTTCATCGAGAACGCCGGCCTTGGAACCGCGATGAGCCGCAGCTGGCGACTCGTCGAAGGTCGCTGGTGGCGCACGTTCCTGATCGTCTTCTTGATCTTCATCGTCTTTTATGCGGTGCGCTTCGCGCTGAGCGCATTCATCGCGCTGGGACAGACGCTCCTTCAGCTCGTCATCTCGCCCGTGATCGTCATCTGGATCTCAGGCGCGACGGGCGTGATCGTCGACTCGCTCGTCAACCCCGTCTTCCAGATCGCCGTCGTACTGATCTACTTCGACCTCCGCGTCCGGCGTGAGGGGCTGGACCTGTTCCAGCTGGCGCAAGCGCTACCCCCGCCACCGCCATCACCGCCGCCCGCGTACGGCGTGGTGAGTCTCACCTGAAGCACCACAACCTGGCGCAGGCCGTGGTGTCGACAGCGCTGCTCCTGGCGCTGGCGCCGCTGTGCGCGCTGGCGGCGCCGGCCGATCCGCCGCCTCCTCCGACATACCGTCAGGCCGTCGAAGACGCCTACAACCTGGTCCGAGCCGCCGCGCCCAGCGATGCCACCAACGCGCGCAATGCCGTCAGCGCTCTCGAAGCCGGCACCGGTACAACTCAGCTGGAGATCCTGTCGGACCTGCAGCGGCGGCCGCCGGACTACGAAGACGCGAAGAACCGGCTGCTGACGCTCCTCGCCGCCCTGGACCAGCCGGCCAGCACTTCGGACCCGCAGCTTGCGCAGCAGCGCCTTCAGGACGTGCTCGCCATGCATCGTTACGACGCGCTTCACAGGCCACCATCTCTACTCGACCGTTTCGGGCAGTGGGTACGCGATCGCATCGGCCAGCTGCTCCGGCTGCTCTTCGGCGGCGGCGGCACAACGGCGCCGGGTTGGTTCTTTTACGTGGTGGGCGCGGTGGTCGTCGCGGCGGTGGCTTTCATCGTGTTTCGCTCCGCTCGCGGTCGATTCACCGAGGCGCTCATGGCCAACCAGCCGAACGGTCCTCGCGCGCCGGCGGACTATTTCGCGGAGGCCGATCGTCTCGCCGCAAGGGGCGACCGAGTCGCTGCGATCCGGAACCTGTGCGCGGGCGTCGCGGCGACGCTGGCCGGCGAGCGCACCTGGGATGGAAGCCCGCTCACGGTCCGGGAGATCTTCCAGCGAGCCCCCGACCCGGGACGCCTGAGTCCTCTCCTTCTGCCTTTCGAGGCGGCGGTCTATGGCGGTCGCGAAGTCGACGCGCCGACCTATGAGCGCGCGAAGCAGGTCGCCGCGCCATTCCGGCAGCCTGCCGAGGCGGCGGCATGAGGGGCGCGCGCGGCTGGGTGATCGCCGGCCTGATCTCTATCGCGATCGCGATCGCGGCCTTTCTCGTCCAGCCACACCAGGACTCGCCCGAACACAGCTCGACCAGTGACGCAGTCAACGGAACCTCGGCGGTTCGCCTCTTCGCACAGGCCATGGGTCACCCGACCCCCGAACCCAGCGGCAGCTTCGGGCCCCCGGAGCCGTTCGGGATCATGTTCGTCTTCACCCCCACCAGCCCCTATACGTCCGACGAAGCCGAGCGAACACGCCTCTGGGTCCGCGCGGGCGGGGTCCTCATCTACGCGTCGGAGCAGGGAGATCCTGAGCTCGACCGCCAGTTCGGGGTGACCCGGCTGGGCGGCTACACCCGCGGCGACACGCAGCTGGCCAACCCGATCGTCTCGGGAGTCGCGAAGGTTTCGGGCGGCTCACTTGTGATGCCGCTGGACCCTGGGGCCGATCAGGTTCCGTTTCTGCGCGCGCCGGACGGCCTGGTAACGGGATACGTACAGCGAGTCTCATCAGGCGCCGTCATCGTGCTGGCCGACCCGCTCGTGCTCTGCAACGGATACCTCGACAAGCAGGACAACGGCCGCCTTCTGGCCGACCTCCTGGCGCTCGCGAGCCCCAGCGCGACTGTGACTTTCGACGAGTACCACCACGGCGTCGTCATCAGCGACTTCTCGCCGCAGGCATGGGTGACGACCCCCTGGGGCGCCGCGCTGATCTGGCTGCTGGTCGCGGTGTTCGCGGGACTCGTGCTGCGGGGGCGGTCATTCGGCCCGCTCATCGCCAGGCCGAGCGAGCTGGCGCGCACCGACGTGGAGTGGGCGGTCGCGGTTGGGCAGCTGCTTCGCCGTTCCGGCGCACGCGCCGTGACGCTGGGCCTGCTCGCTGTCGCCACGGAGCGCGCGGTGGCGGCGCAAACAGGCATTCCACTGCAGCCGCGTGAGCGCTTCTGGAATGCTCTATGGGTGCGCGTGCCCGAGCTTGCCGCCGACCTCGCCGAAGCGGAGAACGCCCTCCATGTGTCCGCGGCCAGCGAAGGAGACCTGCTGAAGGCGGCGCAGCGGCTGCATCGAATCGCTCATCCCGCGCCACCCGGAAAGCGCGCCCGAACCCTAACGTCCGATAGGGTGGCCTAGATGGCGCGCTCGACAACAGTGGCCGCACCCGAGTTCTATGCCCGGCTGCGCGAGCAGCTCATCAAGGCCGTCGTCGGCCAGGAGGAGGCGATCCGGCTGTGCGCGATCGCGCTCGTCGCCCAGGGCCACGTGCTGCTCGAGGGCGTTCCGGGCACCGGCAAGACGCTGCTCGCCAAATCGATCGCCCGCGCCCTGACACTCGACTACGGCCGCGTCCAGTTCACCCCGGATCTCATGCCAGCCGATATCGTCGGCACCTCCGTCTACGACCTCACCAACCGCACGTTTGCGCTGCGTCGCGGGCCGATCTTCACCAATGTGCTGCTCGCCGACGAGATCAATCGCGCCCCGGCCAAGGTCCAGTCGGCGCTGCTGGAGGCGATGGAGGAACACGGGGTGACGCTCGAGGGCCAGCAGCTTCCGCTCCCCGCCCCCTTTTTCGTCCTGGCGACTCAGAACCCGATCGAATACGAGGGCACCTACCCGCTACCGGAAGCCCAGCAGGACCGCTTCTTGTTCAAGGTGCGCCTCGACTATCCATCGCGCGATGACGAGATGGAGGTGCTGCGGCGCTGGGAGTCGGGTATCGAGCTGCGCGACCCGGTCAAGGCAGGCGTCGAGCCTGTGCTCGGCGCAGATGACGTTGAGGCGTGCCGAGCCGAGGTTGCGAAAGTCGTCGTCGACGAGAAGATCCGCACGTACGTCGTGGACCTCGCGTCAGCTACACGGACGGCGCCCGAGATCGCGCTCGGCGCCAGCACGCGCGCCGAGGTGCTGCTCATGCTGGCCGCCCGCGCGTATGCAGCCTTCGAAGGCCAGCAGTTCGTCACGCCGGACCACGTGAAAGCGCTGCTCGCCCCCGCCTTTCGCCATCGCCTGATCCTCCGCCCGGAGGCGGAGGTGGGTGGACAGACGCCAGACAGCGTGCTGGAAGCGGTGGCCGGCCGGGTCGTACCTCCGCGCTGAACAACCCCAACCAACTCACCGCCGGGCGCGCGCAGGGCGCAGTCAGAACATGACGCGAGGGCTCGCGCCACAGCCGAGGCTGCTCTGGGCCGTCTCTATCGGCGCCTGCCTGATCGCGCTCGCGGTCGTCTCGCCTGTGTTGGGTTTTGTCGCGGTGATCTATAACGCCGGGCTGGTGATCGTGGCCGCGCGAGACCTTGCCCTCCTGCCGGGCCGTTCGGGCTACCTCGTCCGTCGCGTGAAGCCGGAACCCTTCTCCCTCGGCGAGCGCGAGGAGGTGGCGGTGGTGGTCGAGAACCCGGCCGCGGCGGGGCTGAATGCGAGGGTCGCCGACCACGCGCCGGCCGACCTCAAGCCGCAACCTCGCGAGGTCGCGGGCCGCTTCGACGAGGCAGGCCGGCTGCAGGTGACATACCAGACCTTCTCGCCAAAGCGCGGCGCCTACCACTTTGGGCCCGTTGATCTCCAGGTCTGGCGTGACGAAGGCTGGTGGCGCAGGCAGGTCCGCCTAAAGCACCCGGACGAGGTCGCTGTCTTTCCCAACGTGGTCGCAATCAAGCGCATCCAGCTGACGCTGCGGCGCGGCCTGCGCGCGATGGCGGGACTGCGGCGCGCTCGGCCGCCGGGCGCGTCCACGGCATTCGCGGGCCTGCGCGAGTACGTGCGCGGAGATGACATTCGGCGAGTGAGCTGGAGCGCCACCGCCCGCCGCGACCATCCCGTCGTCGTCGAGGTGGAGGCCGAGCGTGGCCAGAACGTCATGATCGCGATCGACTGCGGTCGCCTCATGGCCGCGCCCGCGGGAGACCTCGACAAGCTCGACCATGCGGTCAATGCCGCCCTGATGCTCGCCTGGGTCGCGCATGCGTATGGAGATCGCGTCGGGTTGATGACGTTCGACGACCACGTGACGGGTTTCATCAAGCCTGAGCGTGGAACCGCACAGATCCGCCGCCTGACCGAGGCGCTTTACTCAATAAGGTCAGAGTCCGTCGAGCCGGATTTCGGTCACGCCATGACCCACCTCGCGCTGCGCCTGGGCCGGCGATCGATGGTCGTGCTGCTCACTGACATCCAGGATCCGGAGGCCTCGAAGGAGCTCCTCGCGCACAGCCTGCGACTGTCGGCCAAGCACCTGGTGCTCGTGGTGGCAATGTCCGACCCCGCCGTCCTCAGCGCCCGCGACTCGCCAATCGACACCTCGGCGCGAGCTTACGAATGGGCGGCTGCGGAGCAGTTCGTCGCGAGCCGCCATGGGAGCTTCGAGCTGCTGCGGCGGGGCGGGGTGCTGGGGCTGGACGTGGTGGCCGGAAGTCTCAGCCCGGCCCTTGTCGAGCGCTACCTGGAGTTGAAGGAACGAGCTCTCCTGTAGAGCTGCGGCGCCGCCCGCTGAGCAGCAGGTAGGAATAGAGCAGCAGCCCGGTGATGAGTCCGATGGTCAGCTTGACCAGGAACGGCGCGCTCGACGGTGAGATGTTGCCCTCGATGGTTCCCGCGACGACGAGAAGGGGAGCGAGGCCGAGCAGCAGCGTGAAGGCTCGTGGGGCTGCGGCGGCGAGCGCGTCGGAACGGCTGTGATTTCCCGGAGAGATGAGAGCCCAGCCGAGCATCAGGCCCCCGGCGCCCTGCGCGATCACGATCGATAGCTCGAGCACGCCGTGTCCGACCACGAAATCCAGCAGGCCGCCGCTGAGTCCGTAAGCCTGGGTCAGGCCGAACAACCCGCCGAGGCTGATCCCGTTCGTAATCATCTCCCATATCACCGGCAGCCCGAAGAAGACGCCGAACGCGAATGCCAGCATCGAGACCCAGATGTTGTTGATCATGATCAGCCCGCCGGCCTCCACCCGGGCGCCCGGCGGGATGTGGGTCCACAGCTGGTGGTTGTGGACCGACTCGATCAGCTGCGGCGGCGCGATTGCGTAAGCAGCATTCGGGTCGGCCAGGACCACGAAATAGCTCACGATCGCCGGCACGAACAGGAGAGCCCCTGAGGCGAGCAGGTACGGCGCCGACTCACGGTAAGTGCGCGGAAGGGTTTCGGTGTAGAAGGCGCGGATCCGTTTCCAGACCGCCCCGCCCCGCCGGTAGACGGTGCCGTGACCGCGGGCGACCAGGCCGTTGAGGTAGCGATGGACTGGCTCGCCGGGCCAGTCTCGCTGGGCGCGCGCCAGGTCAGCCGTCGCGCGCCGGTACAGGGCGGCCATCGTCAACACCTGCGCCGGCGCGAGACCGTTGAGATTCCCGCCACCTGCTCGCGCGAGCAGATTCTCGAGCCGGTTCCAGTCGTCCTGCCGGATGGCGACGAAGTCTTCCGCTCTCAATACAAGGCCAAAATTACCTGACATGCAGCCGCTGCCGGACGGCGACCTGGTCGTCTCCACCCCTGAACGCGTCTCTTTCGATTACCAGGTGGCCGGTCTTGGGACTCGTGCCATCGCGCAGATCCTCGACCTCCTGATCATCAGCGTCATCCTCGCGGCCGTCTACTTCGTCGCGCTCGCGATCTCCATCGTCGGCTCTGTCACCGCCACGCTGGTGGCGCTCATCGGGAGCTTCGTGGTGATCTTCGGGTACTTCTGGCTGAGCGAATCGTTGTGGTCTGGTCAGACGATCGGCAAGAAGGCGTTCCGCCTTCGCGCGGTCGGCGACCGCGGCGAACCGCTCACCTTCGCGCAGGCCGGCATCCGCAACATCGTTCGCATAGTCGACTTCCTCCCTTACGCGTACGGTGTCGGGCTGATCGTTCTGTTCGCCAACGGCAAGGGCAAGCGGCTGGGCGACCTGGCGGCCGGCACCATCGTGGTCAAGGACTCGGATCACGTCTGGCTCTGGCAGCTCCCCGGGGCCCGGTGGCCCGCCGCGGGCGCGCCCCTGACACCACTGCCGCCTGCATACGCGCCGGCATCTGCGGCGGAGCTCACGCTGCGACGGCTCGACCCCGAGGTGCGTCGCTTCGTTTCGTCATACGCGAGGCGCCGCCCCGAGCTATCGATGGAGGTGCGGGTGCGGCTCGCGACGCAGGTCCAGTCGAGCCTGAGCACTGCGCTGCCCGACGTCTTCGCGCAGTACGGTCCCCTGGCGGCGCTCGACCGGCTTGCAGACCTGGAGCGCGGGTAGAGGCGCGGCCGAAAAGGCCGTCGACGGAGCTTCGGCGCCAATGCGGCCCATCTCCGGGTTCAGCTCCTGCGCTGCTCGCTCTCGCATGCATGATGCGCTCGCTGCGCTGCTCGTCGCTTCACCCGGAGCTGGGCCACCTGGATCGCCGAATCTCTCGTCGAGGTTTTCGGCCGCGCCTCTAGACAAACGGGACGCCGCCCCGGGGGTAGTCAGGGCGGCGCCTTTGACGCCTCGAGGAACCGGGTCGATTTCCGTTCCTCTCAATAAATAAACGGCTCAGCCGGTAAAACGTTACCGGCCCACTTGTAAATACCTATCGTGGGTGGGAGAGTAGTCCCTCCCATGCCCAAGACAACGATCACGTTTGTATGCACCGAATGCGGTGGCGAGAGCCTCCGCTGGGCCGGCCAGTGCCCGCACTGCCGGGCCTGGAACACGCTCCAGGAGTTCCAGATCCGCAAGCCTGCGGCCGGAAAAGTTGGATCGCCCGCCGGGCGCGCGCAGGGCGCATTAAGAAGTTCGCGGCCAGGCGGAGTGCAACCCGTCGCTCTGATCGAGATCTCCAGCGAGGCCGCCCCGCGCCAGGCGCTGGCCTGGGACGAGCTGAACCGGGTGCTCGGAGGCGGGATCGTGCCGGGCAGCCTGGTCCTGGTCGGCGGAGAGCCGGGCGTCGGCAAATCGACCCTGCTCATGCACGCCGCCGCCCAGGTCGCATCCGCCGGGCGCGCGCAGGGCGCTCTAAGAGTTAGAGACCGGGTGCTCTACGTCTCTGGAGAGGAGTCCGCCCAGCAGATCCGCATGCGGGCGCACAGGCTGGGCGCCCTGGAGTCGGGGATCTTCCTCCTAGCCGAGAACGACCTCGACGTGATCTGCGACGCCATCTCGGCTGTACCGCCCGCTCTCGTGATCATCGACTCGATCCAGACGGTGACAGACGCCGGCTTCGAAGGCAGCGCCGGGAGCGTGACCCAGGTTCGCGAGTCCGCCGCGCGCCTGATGCGCCTCGCGAAGGAGATCGGGGTTCCGATCTTCCTGGTGGGACACGTCACAAAGGATGGCTCGATTGCCGGACCGAGGGTCCTGGAGCATATCGTTGACACCGTGCTGTACCTGGAAGGCGACCGCCGGCAGGAGCTCCGCATCCTGAGGGCGATGAAGAACCGCTTCGGCTCGGCCGAGGAGATCGGTGTCTTCGCGATGGGCGAAGCCGGGTTGGAGGAGGTTCCAGACCCCTCCGCCGTATTGCTTGGTTCCGCCGCGACCTCATCGCCGGGCACGGCGATCGTGGCCGCGCTGGAAGGCACGAGGCCATTGCTGGTCGAGATCCAGAGCCTCGTCAACAGCACAGAGAACAGCATGGTGAGAAGGATCGCGAACGGAATCGACGTCAATCGCCTTCACATGATCCTTGCGGTCCTGGAAAAGCGCCTCACCTACAAGTTCGGGAAGTCGGACATCTTCGTCAGCGTCGCGGGCGGCATCCGGGTGACGGAGCCGGCCGCGGATCTCGGTCTCGCCCTGTCGATCGTCAGCAACCAGAACAACAGGCCATTGCCAGACGGCCTGGTTGTCATCGGTGAGCTGGGGTTGACTGGTGAGGTGCGCCGCGTGGGCCAGCTCGAACGCCGCCTCCAGGAGGCGGCTCGGCATGGACTCACGCGCGCTTTGATTCCGTCCGGCACCAGAGCCGGCCGGCACGCCGGCCTCGAAGTCGTCGAGGTCCGGACCCTGGCGGAGGCCGTCTCCGCCGCTTTTTCTTCACCTATGAGGTCTGGCGCATTCATCGCAGGAACCGAGGTATCGGTCTCCTGAGGAGGTAACCCGTGAAGCGTTCCGAGTATCTCGCCCGGTGGTTAGGGGCGGGGCTCGGAGTGGTCGGTGGTTTTGCGCTCGGTTATTTCATGGTCCGCAGTGTGGGTAACCCACACCCCGGATACATCATCATCGGGCTGACCACGCTGGAAGGATTGATATTCGCCTACCTGGGCACGCCGTACGTGCTCGGTGGATGGCGGACGTTCAACTTCCGGCTTACGAGCACTCCGCTGCCCGACCTGTTGAGCGGTCTTCTAGGCATGGTCGTCGGCCTCGTCATCGCCGTGCTCATAGGCGTCTTCATCCGCGATCTTGTCGCGCCGTACGGAATCGCGTTGTCGTTCGTGCTGGCCTTGCTGCTGGCGGCGCAAGGAGCTTCGGTCGGGTTGACGCGCCGCGAGGAGATCGCCGCGCTGTTCTTCGGCGGCAACCGCGACACCGAGACTCACCGGCTCAGCGCGGTTCTGCTCGACACGTCGGTGATCATCGACGGCCGCATCCAGGACATCGCCAAGACCGGCTTCCTCGACATGCCGCTGGTGATCCTGAGCTCCGTGCTGCGAGAGCTGCAGATGGTGGCGGACTCCGCGGATGCAACACGAAGGCGTCGCGGGCGTCGCGGCCTCGACGTGCTGACCGAGATGCAGAAGGATGCCTCGATCAACCTCCAGGTGACGGAAGACGACGCGCCGGCCGGTACGGAGATCGACGCGCACCTGGTGCGCACGGCCAAGCACAAGGGTTGGGCGATCATGACCAACGATTTCAACCTCAACCGCATCGCGCGACTCGAAGGCGTCGCGGTGCTCAACCTCAACGAGCTTGCGCAGGCGATGCGGCCGGTCGCGATCCCCGGCGAGGAGATCGTGGTGACGGTCGCCCGCGAGGGCAAGGAGCAGGGCCAGGGCGTCGGCAGTCTTGACGACGGAACCATGGTCGTCATCCAGAACGGCCGTCGCCTGCTCAACCAGACCATCACCGCCACCGTCACATCGGTGATCCAGACGTCGGCCGGCCGGATGATATTCGCCGAGCCCGCGGGGATCGAAGGGCGGCGCGCGAGCAATCGCCCCAAGCGCGAGGAGACGGCATGATCGTTGGAGCGATCGTGGCGGCCGCGGGCTCCGGCTCGCGGCTGGGGCGCGGCAGCAAGGCTCTGGTCCAGCTCAATGGAAGGACCACCCTGGCACGCGTGCTCGAGCTCTTCCTGGCCCTCGACGAGGTGGACCGGATCGTCGTCGCCGGTCCGCCAAGCCGGCTCGAGAACGCAGAGCGCGAAGTCGAGGCGCTTCATCCGCGCAAGCCGGTGATCGTCAAGGCCGGTGGCGAGAGCCGGCAGGAATCGGTGCGGGCGGGCCTTGCCGCGCTGGGCGAGTGCGACTTCGTCCTCGTGCACGACGCGGCGCGGCCGCTCGCGACCGCGACACTCGTGCGCAGGGTGCTTGCGGCGGCGATGGAGTCGGGGGCGGCGTTCCCCGCGATCTCTCCTCGCGATGCGGTCAAGCGCGTCGAGGGCAATCGCCTGGTCGAGAGCCTCGATCGCACGCGCATCGTCCTCGCGCAGACGCCTCAGGCATTCAGCTACGAGCTGCTGGCGCGCGCTCATCGCGAGGCCGCTGACGCGGGCCTGGTCGGAGACGACGACGCGCAGCTGGTGGCCGCGACCGGCCACGCTGTGACCGTGGTCGAGGGCGAACCCGCCAACATCAAGCTCACGACGCCCGAGGATCTTGGCGTCGTGGAGGCGTTGATCAGAGAGCAGGAAGCCGCCGACGCCCTCTCCCGACGGGGACCGAGGGCTTGAGAGCGGGCATCGGCTATGACGTCCACCCGCTGAAGGCCGGCCGGGATCTGATCCTCGGTGGGGTACCGATCGGTCACCCCGTGGGTTTGGACGGTCACTCGGACGCGGACGTGCTCACGCATGCGGTCATCGATGCCCTGCTCGGCGCCGCCGCTCTTGGAGACATAGGACAGCTGTTTCCGTCCACCGATCCAAGACATAAAGGCGCCTCGAGCCTCGCCTTGCTGTCCACGGCGGCGGAGGCGGTCCGATCGGCCGGCTACCGAATCATCAACGTCGACAGCACCGTGATCGCTGAGGAACCCCGCCTGCATCCGCACCTGCATCAGATGCGGGACAACATCGCCAGCTCGATGAAGGTCGAGGTCGGGTCCGTCAACGTCAAGGCCACATCGCCAGAAGGGCTTGGCGCGCTGGGGCGCAAGAACGGAATCGCGGCGCAGGCGATTGCACTCATCGAGGCGGTTCACCGCCTCGACGAACGAGCGCAAGCAACGTGACGCTGCGCCTTCACAACACGCTGAGCGGATCAAAGGATGTTTTCGAGCCGATCACCCAAGGCCACGCCGGCATGTACACGTGCGGGCCGACCGTGTGGAACTACGCCCACGTCGGCAACCTGCGCGCTTTTCTCGCCTACGACCTCATCCGGCGCCATCTTCAGGTCAGCGGCTACGACGTGACGCACGTGATGAACCTGACCGACATCGATGACAGGATCCTCGACCAGGCGATGCACGCCGGGGTCACGATCGGCGAGTACGTCAAGCCTTACGTGGCCGCTTTCTTCGAGGACATGGGCGCACTCCGGGCACAGCCGGCCACGCACTATCCCAGAGCGACCGAGCACATCCCCGAGATGGTCAAGATGATCTCGGAGCTCATCGAGAACCAGAATGCGTACGTCGCCGACGGCGACGTTTACTTCCGGATCGCAAGCTTTCCCTCCTATGGGTCTCTCTCGCACCTCGACCGCAGCGGTCTCAAGCCCGGCGCTCGCGTCGCTCAGGGGGAACGCACGTCCCCCCGCATTCGACAAGACAAGTACGACAAGGAGTCGGTCAGCGACTTCGCACTCTGGAAGAAGGCGCAGCCGGAGGACGAGAAGCTCGGCGCGGCCTGGGATGCGCCGTTTGGCCGCGGCCGGCCGGGCTGGCACATCGAGTGCTCGGCGATGAGCAAGCGCTACCTGGGCGAGACGCTCGACATCCATGCAGGCGGCGTCGACCTGATGTTCCCGCATCACGAAAACGAGATCGCACAGTCGGAGGCCGCCAACCACAAGCAGTTCGCGCGCTTCTGGTTGCACTCAGAACACCTGGCAGACGCGACGGGCGAGAAGATGTCGAAGAGCGCGGGCGGCTTCACGACGCTCAGGGACTTGAGCGCCGCGGGTCACGACCCGGTCGCGGTGCGCTTCTTCCTGCTCGCGAGCGCTCACTACAGGACCCGGCTGCGCTTGAGCGCCGACGCGCTTCACGCGGCCGCCGAGCAGGTGCGGCGCCTGCGCGAGTTTGTCGAACGAGTGCGGCGGTCGGCGCCCGCCGAGCAGGACGACCCGGATTTTCTGCGGCGGATCGGTGAGGTCCGTGCCGGCTATCGCGAGGCGCTCGACGACGACCTCAACCTGCCGCAGGGCGTCGGCCTGGTGTTCGAGCTCGTCCGCGAAGCGAACTCGGCGCTCGACGCGGGCAGGGTTGGCAAGCAGGGCCTCCAGGACCTTCTCGGCTTGATCGGCGCTTTCGACGCTCACCTCGACGTCGTCCGCTCGGAGGAGCCCGGGCTTGCCCAGGAGGTGGAACGGCTGATCGCCGAGCGTGAAGCGGCGCGTAAGGGTCGCGACTTTTCTCGTGCGGACCAGATCCGCGAAGAGCTTCGAGAGAGGGGCATCGCGCTCGAGGATTCCAAGGAGGGAGTGCGATGGCGTCGCGTCCGGTGAAACGGCGTCCGCCGTTTGGCTCTCGACCGGTAGGTGATTCTTTGCGCGCCTCTGCGACGCCTCTGATCCACGGCCGCAATGCCGTGCTGGAGGCGGCGCGGGCCGGTCGGGTCGTCAAGGTGTACCAGGCCTCGGGCCTGGGGCACGATCCGCGCCTGGACGAGCTGGGCAGACTCGCCCAGGTCGAGGTCGTTCCGCCCGAGCGCCTGGACGTAATGGCTCCGGGCGTGCACCAGGGCGTGGCTGCAGAGCTCAAGCCCCGCAAGGACTGGCCGCTGAAGGAGCTCCTTGCTTCCAATCCATCGCTGCTCGTGGCGCTTGACTCGATCATGGACCCGCAGAACCTCGGGGCGATCCTCCGCAGCGCGGAGGTCCTGGGCTCCGACGGCGCGATCATCCCCGAGCACCGAAGCGCGCCATTGTCTCCGGCGGCTGTCAAGGCGAGCTCGGGCGCGAGCGAGCTGCTCCGCATCTGCCGGGTCTCGGGCCTGCCATCTGCGATCGCGGAGGTCAAGCGCTCCGGCGTCTGGTGCGTCGCGCTCGACCCGAGGGGCGAGATGCAGGCGTGGGAGTTCGACTTCACACAGCGCGTCTGCATCGTTGTCGGCAGCGAGGGAGAAGGCGTGCACCGGCTGGTCAAAGAAAGGTGCGACGCGCGCGTCCGCCTCCCGGTTGTAGGTCATATCGCGAGCCTCAACGCATCGGCCGCCGCGGCGGCGCTGCTGTACGAGGTCACCAGGCAGCGGACCATCGGCCGTTCCTAGACTGGTCGCTGTGCCTGACGCTGCCATCGAGCTCGAACGCGCCGCTGCGGACATCCCGCTGACGCGCTCCGCGCGTGAGATCCTCGAACGCGCCGCCGCGACCGCGAATTCGCGCGGCGGAAGCGCGAGCCCGAATGACGTGCTCCTGGCAATCCTTTCGAGTCGCGGCAATCTTGCGGACGAGGCGATCCGCGCGCTTGGCATCGATCCCTCGACCATCGTCGCGCAGCTGCCGGCCGCCGGCGGGGCCGCACAGCCCATCTCGATCCGCCAGCTCCTGGTCAACGCCAACCGAGAGGCCCAGGTTCTGGGCCACTACCAGGTGGATTCGATACACCTCCTGCTCGCGATGCTCTACAGCGATTCGCCCGAGACGTCGGCTCCGCTCCAGAAGGCCGGGCTGACGCTCTACGACCTTCGCCGCCACCTCCAGGCCGGGACCAAGGCTGACTTCCAGCCCGGGGAATCCGACCGGCTGCAGGGCAACCGCTCCCAGCCCCAGGGTGCCCGGTCGAACCAGGCCGCCCCGGGCCCCCGGTCCCGGCCTGATGCCGCCCTACGCAGGAAGCCGCTGCCGTCGATGCGCGGAGCGTTCGAAGTCAGCCCGGTGTTCCTGGGCCTGGTCGCGACCACCGTCGCGTCGGGCGCGATCATGTGGTTTGGACTCCTCCAGGCCTACTCAGGCGTGTTCGTCACCATCTTCGTTCTGGCCGGTTGGATCGCGTCGGTGTGCGTGCACGAGTTCGCGCACGCCTTGGTCGCCTATCTCGGCGGAGATCGCAGCGTGCGCGCGTCAGGCTACCTGGACCTCAACCCGCTGCGGTACACCAACGTCCTGCTCAGCCTGGTGATGCCGGTGCTCTTCCTGGTGCTCGGCGGCATCGGACTGCCGGGCGGAGCGGTCTACATCAACCGCGCCGCGCTGCGGAGCCGCGCCTGGGATTCGGCCGTCTCAGTCGCCGGCCCGGCCGGCACACTCGTCTGCGGCTTGATCGTCGTCAGCCCCTTCCTCCTTCCCGGCAGCGCGGGGTGGCTGAACGCGACCAACGCCGCGTTCTTCGGCGCGATCGCTTTCCTGGGGTTCATCGAGGTCATCGCGTTGGTCCTGAACTTGCTGCCGGTTCCCGGGCTGGACGGGTACGGGATCATCCGGCCCTTGCTGCCCATCTCGCTGCAGGGCCTCGCGAATCAGTACGGACAGCTCGGCATCCTGGCGGTGTTCGGTGTGCTCTGGTTCGTTGCGCCGGTCAGCCAGGCCTTCTTCCAGTCGGTGCTGCACATCACAAGCTTCGCTGGAGTCCCGTCGATCCTGATCAGCTATGGCCAGTCAACCTTCTTCAGGTTTCGCTGATGGAGCGGGTCATCGTCGATGGCTACAACGTCATCCATGCATGGCCGCAGCTCAAGAGGCTTCTCGGCGACGCGTCGCTCGAAGCCGCGCGCGACAAGCTGATCGGGCGCCTGTCGGTGTTCGGCATGGTGGCCGGCGCGGACGTGACCGTGGTGTTCGATGCCCATCACTCCACCGCGCGGACCAACAGTGAGGAGGTCGTCGAAGGGGTGCACGTGCTGTTCACGCGCAAGGGTCATTCGGCCGATCACGCGATCGAGCGGATCGCCTATGACGCCTCCCAGTCGGGGGACATGATCACCGTCGCGACCTCAGATCGTTTTCAGCGCGACCTCGTGCGCGGGATGGGCGGGGCGGTGATCAGCTCCGAGGAGCTCGAGCGCCGCGTCATCGAGGCGGAAAAAGAGATGGGCCGGCGGGTCCAGAAGTACTCCTGAACCTATGAGCCAGGTCCGCCGCACGCGCATCGTCTGCACCATCGGACCCGCGAGCGCCTCGCCCGCGGTGCTGCGCACGATGATCTCCGCCGGGATGGACGTCGCGCGCCTGAACTTCTCGCACGGCGACCACGCGACGCACCGGCAGGTGGCGGCCGACGTGCGCGAAGCCGCCGATGCGGCGGGCCGGCCGATCGCGCTGCTGGGCGACCTGCAGGGGCCGAAGATCCGCACCGGCCCGCTCGAGGCCGCGTTCATCCGGCTCGTGCGGGGGCGCACCGTGATCCTCACGGGCGAATCCCGCAGCCGGCGCGCGCAAGACGCACCGTCTGGTGCCGGCGCCGCTCCGATCAGCAACCACATCGAGATCAGCCACCCCGAGCTGGTCGAGGCGCTCCAGCGTAGCGACCACGTGCTGCTCGATGACGGGCGCATCGAGCTCGTGGTGCGCAGCATCGAGGGCCGTGAGGCCGAGTGCTCAGTTGTGCGCGGAGGACTTTTGGGCGAGCGGAAGGGGGTCAGCGTGCCGGGCCGCCCCCTGCCGATGCCGGCACTGACCGAGAAAGACCTCGAAGACCTGAAGCTGGCGGTGGAGCTGGAAGTTGACTACGTTGCGCTGTCGTTTGTGCGGCAGCCGGAGGATGTCCTGCTCTGCCAGAGGCATCTTGGAGACCTCAAGTGCAAGACGCCTGTCATCGCCAAGCTCGAAAAGCTGGAGGCCATCCGCAACCTGAGCAGGATCCTCGAGGTCGCTGACGCCGTGATGGTGGCGCGAGGCGACCTGGGAGTGGAGCTCAAGCTGGGCGACCTCCCCGCTGTACAGAAGGACGTGATCGACCGCGCGAACCGCGCCGGTGTCCCGGTCATCACGGCCACCGAGATGCTCGAGTCGATGGTCACCTCCAACCGCCCGACTCGTGCCGAGGCCTCCGACGTGGCTAACGCCATCTGGGACGGGACTGACGCCGTGATGCTCTCCCAGGAGACCTCCGTCGGGGCGCATCCGGTCGAGGCCGTGCGTGCGATGGCGCGGATCTGCCTGTCGGCGCAGCGACACCCGGCCTTCGAACGCGCGCGCCAGCCGTGGCGCGAACCCGGCCAGATCGGGAGCGCGATCGCCCACGCCGCAGCTACCGCCGCGGACGAGCTGGGCGCCCGGGTGATCATCGCGTTCACGGAGTCCGGGACGACCGCGCTGAGGTGCAGCAAGGCGAGGCCGCGCGTGCCGGTGGTCGCCGCGAGCCCGCACCCGGAGGTCCTCCGCAAAACCGCCCTGTATTCGGGCGTGATCCCGCTCCTGGTGAGCCCGGGCACGGACACGGACCAGATGGTGGCGAACGCGACGGAGGCCGCCCGGCTCAGCGGCCTGGTGCGGCCGGGCGACACCGTCGTGGTCGTCGCCGGCGTCCCCGTGGGCCTGGCCGGCCAGACCAACCTGCTCAAGGTCGAGACTGTCTAAACCGGCTTAAAGCGCTCTCGTCCCGCCAAAATTGAGGGTGTGGGGGCTTCACACGGACTCCTGGGCCGGATTCAGCGGGCCAACGATGACGCGTCGCGTCGATTCGGGCCAAACACCGCCGAGGTCGAGGCGTTCATCAACGCTGTGGCGCAGCTCACGCCCTGGCAGTGGCGGCAGGTCCTGGCGTCGCGGCGGCTCGTCGCGTCGGTGACCAAGGAGGGCGCCGGCCAGGGCGCCGGGCGCGCGCAGGGCGCATTACCCGAGCGCGAAACGGCGCGGTCCATCCAGGCGGCGATCCAGAGCTCGGACGGCCGTATGTCCGAGCCCATGTCCAAGGCGGGCGAGATCCTTTTCGCCACCCTCACGAGAAAGAGCGAGGAGAAGCAGGTTGCGGCGTGGCAGGCGATGTCTGCGCTGGTGTCGCGGGGACAGCTTCCGGCTCTCAAGTTCGCCGCCCACTATGCCCCGTTCTCGGCGCTCATCCCCTTGTCGGGCTCGGACGTGCTGGACCCGTTGACGAGGCGCTTCATGGTGGAGCTCGAAGGGCTGTCGGCTGAGCAGTGCGGAAACCTCGCCCGCCGGTGGCGCCTGGAACCGGCCGCTTCGCGCGCCCTGCTCCAGGCCGTGGCCAAGCACCGCGAGGCCAAGAGCGAGGAGTCGGTCGCGATGGCCGCGCTCATCGTGATCCCCGCCCACATCACCGGCGACTCGGGTTGGGCCGCGATCAGGACGGTCGTGCACGGCGGACGCGTGCTCGGGTGCATCTCAGACCTATCTGAGCAGGAGGTCGCGGAGCTTTGGGCGCCCCTGGAGGCAGTGGTGCCGCTTGCGTCGCTGACGGAAGACGATAACCAGGCGGCTGCCGAACGTGTGAAGGCCGCCGTCAGCAGCGCCATCCGCACGATCAAAACGCCGCGGAAACGGCTCCCGGCCGCCGTCCCGGCGAAGGCCCCAGCCCCGTATGGGTCGAACAGCGGCGAGGTGGCGACCTTCATCAAAGCGGTGGCGGAGCTCACCGCGATCCAGTGGCTGCGCGTGCTCGACCGGCGCGCGCTTGTGGCCAGCGTTACCCGAGACAGCAGCGACGAGCCCGCAGGAGTCGTGCGGTCGATCCTGGCCTCGATCGAAGGCACGAAGGAGCTCGACACGTTCACCCGCTGCCGGGCCTTCGCGGCCGTCGAGCGCGCCGGTTATGCGATCGAGTCGCACGGCCGCATGACAAGCGAGCAGGCGCAGCAGATGTACGAACCTTTCGAGCATTCGATTCCTCTCGAGTCGGTGAACGGAAGCGGCTTCGCCCACCGGCTGGCCGCGCTCAGCAAGCACGAATGGCAGCGGGTGGCAGAGGACTCGCCGGCCGCGAACGAGGAGGCGGTGGCCCCGCTCGTCAACGCCGGCACGGCGCTCGTCGACTTCTTCGGCGGCCGGTCGGATGATGAGGCCGTGGCGGCCTGGCATGCGGTCTCGGCGTTGGTCCGCCGCCAACACCTGACGCCGATCAAGTTCGCCGCCTCGTACGCCCCGTTCGCCTCCGCGATCCCGGTCACCAATCCCCGCGCTCTCGGCGCGATGGTGTCCCGCTACATCACGGCGGTCGGCCGGCTGGGCGCGAACCAGTGCACCGTGCTGGCGCGCGAATGGAAGATCGACGAAGACGCCTCGAACGCGCTCTCGAAGGCGACGGTCGACGGCAGCGCCAGGCCCGCCGAAGAGGCCGCCGCCCTGGCCGCGGTCGTGACCGTGCCCATGCGCATGGCCGGAAATGGCGGTTGGGCGGCGGTGAAATCGGTAGCCTTTGGAGGCCGCGTGATCGCCTCGCGCTCGCGCCTCACGCCCGAGCAGCTGGAGGCTTTGTGGAAGCCGATCCAGGGCGCGATCCCCCTCGCGTCGCTCGGCGCGCCGGCGCGGGCCAAGCGCTGACCGATGGAACAGAGCGTTTCCTCGATCGCTTAACCTCAACTAGATGGCAGCCATCAAAAAGACGGCCAAGAGAACGGGCAAGACAGCGGCCAAGGCAGCGGCCAGGACGCCGGCAAGGTCCAGGTCTGGCTCATCCAATTCGTATAAGTACGGCAGCGTGCTCGTGGTTTCCGCGCACCCGGACGACCCGGACTTCGGCGCCGGCGGGACGATCGCCAAGCTGGCCAAAGACGGTGCGCGGGTCACCTACGCGATCGTCACCGACGGCTCGCAGGGCGGAGAGGATCCCAAGCAGAAGGACTCCGAGCTGATCGCGATTCGCGAGAAAGAGCAGAGGGCCGCGGCGCGGGTCCTGGGCGTCAAGAAAGTTGAGTTTCTCGGCTACAAGGACGGGCATCTCTCGCCTGACCTCAAGCTGCGCCACGACATCGTGCGGATGATCCGGAAGTACAAGCCCGAGCTCGTGATCACCCACCTGCCCGGCCGCGTGCTCGACGCGCCGATGGGCGGG
>JBGPEO010000003.1:0-46265 GCA_041482895.1 Candidatus Dormibacteraceae bacterium
CGGTTCAGGTCGACGAACGACTCCAAAGCCTTGTGCAGCTTGTCGCCCGCGTGGATGAGCTTGCCCGTGTCCTCCTCGAGGTGGACGCGCCGGATCCGCACGCGCCGGCCATCGAGCTCGAGGAATCCGTTGATGCTCATCGGCAGGTCGTACTGGCTGATCTGATAGCCCTTCGGCAGGTCTGGATACATGTAGTTCTTGCGATCGAACTTGGTGTGGCGCGGAATCTCGCAGTTGAGCGCGAGAGCCGTCTTGAGGCAGGCCTCGACAGCCGCCTTGTTGATCACGGGGAGCACGCCTGGCATGCCCAGGCAGATCTCACAGACGTTGGAGTTCGGTGGGTCGCCAAGCCGGCCGACGGCGCAACCGCAGAACATCTTGCTGCGCGTGGTCGGCTGCACGTGCACCTCCATTCCGATCACGACCTCCCAACCTCCCCGCTCGCCGGGGAGGGTTTGGCGGCCGCTAGACAATCGGAGCGACCTCGGCCCTGACTCCGCTCGCGACCTCGTAAGCCCGCGCTACCCTCAGCGCTACGTCCTCGCGCCACTGCGGGGCAAGCACCTGCAACCCCACCGGCAAGAGCTCCTCCGTCATGCCGCAAGGCACGCTGATGCCCGGCAGTCCGGCAAGGTTTCCGCCGAGCGTGAGCACGTCGCACAGGTACATCGAGAGCGGATTCTTCGTCTTGGAGCCGATCGGAAAGGCGACGGTGGGCGACGTGGCGCTGACGATCGCGTCGCACTTCTCGAACGCGGCGTCGAAGTCGCGCTTGATCAGCGTTCGGACCTTCTGGGCCTTGAGGTAATAAGCGTCGTAGTAGCCGCTGGACAGCGCGTAGGTCCCAAGCATGATGCGGCGCTTGACCTCGGTTCCGAAACCTTTGCGCCGAGTGCGCTGGTAGGCCTCCGTGATGTTCTGCGCGTCTTGGCAGAACCCATACCTGACGCCGTCGAAGCGCGCCAGGTTGGACGAGCACTCGGCCGGGGCGATGATGTAATAAGCGGCCAAGCCGTAGTCCGTGTGCGGCAACGTGACATCGACGATCTCAGCGCCCGCATCGCGAAGAGCTTTGATCGCCGAGTCGATCGCGGACTTCACTGCGGGCTCGATTCCCTCGACGTCGTAGTACTCACGCGGCACTCCGAGCCGCAGTCCCTTGACTCCAGCGTCGAAGTCGCGAAGCACATCGTTTGGCCGGGTCGAGGACGTCGCGTCGAGGGGATCGTGGCCCGACATCGCCTCCAGCACAATCGCCGCGTCTTCGACCGAGCGCGCAAACGGACCGATCTGGTCGAGGCTAGATGCGAACGCGATCAGTCCGTAACGGCTGACGCGCCCGTACGTCGGTTTCATTCCCACCACGCCGCAGAGCGCCGCCGGCTGACGGATCGAGCCTCCGGTGTCGGTGCCGAGCGCGATCATCGCTTCGCCCGCTGCGACCGCGGCCGCGCTTCCGCCCGAGCTTCCACCAGGCACGCGGTTGAGGTCCCACGGGTTGTGCGTGGGGTTGTAGGCCGAATTCTCTGTCGAGCTGCCCATGGCGAACTCGTCGCAGTTGGTCACGCCGAGCATCACCGCCCCTGCCTCAAAGAGCCGGGATAGGGCGGTTCCGGTATACGGCGACCTGAAGCCGCTCAGGATCCGCGACCCGGCCGTCGTCTCCACGCCGCGCACGCACAGCACATCCTTCACAGCCATCGGGATCCCAACGAGCGGACCCACGTCCCCGCGCGCGATCCGGCGGTCGGCCTCGGCGGCCTGCTTTTCCCAGAGCTCGGGCGTGAAGCGGAGAAAGGCTTGCACCCGCCGATCGAGTCGCTCGATTCTCTCCACATGGGCGGTCACAAGCTCGGCGGCGGAGAAGGAGCGGAGCCGCAGCAGGCGCGCGGCTTCCTTGATCGTCAGGTCGGTCAGGGTCGTCTGGCTCATGGTGCGCCCTGCGCGCGCCCGGCCTCGCTCACGCCTCCTCCTGGATCGAAGGCACTCGAAAGAACCCATCCGCGGGCGAGGGCGCGTTGGCCAGCGCCTCCGCCTGGTCCAGGCCGGGGCGCGGCAAATCCTCTCTTAATGTGTTGGCGACCTCCACGACCTGCGCGGTCGGCGGGATCGCGTCCGTGTCCAGCTCCTTCAGCCGGTCGATGTGCGCGAGGATGCCGCTCAATTGCTCGGCGTAGAACTCTTCATCCCCCGGCTCGAGCCCAAGCCGCGCGAGCATGGCGACATGACGGACCTCATCGCGAGAAAGGGACACGCGGTCTAGCTTAGTTTGGAGCTGCGACCCGCAAGCAGACCGAATACCAGGGGAACGCCTGCGATTGCACCGACGAGCGTCAGGATCATGAAAACGGATGCGCCGACCGCCAGTCGGGGCGCCCACCTGGCTCGCCTGCGCAGGGCGAGGGCGGCGACGACAGCGAGCACGGCGATTCCCAAGGAGGTTCCGGCCACCCCGGCGAGCAACGCCCTCGAACGGCCGACCGCGGATGGTTCAGACAAGAAGCTCAGGAGGAATGCGGCCCAGGCGACCTGGAGGATCGCTCCCAGGAGAAGCGTCCACCATGCCCAGGGCGGAGCGTAGCGAGCTGTGGTCGGGGATTCAGACTGCGTCGCCCGCATCTGGCGAGTCTAGTTGAAGGTCATTTTGGGACGAGAGCGAGGAACTGCTCCTCGTCCAGGATCGCGACCTTGAGCTTGTTTGCCTTGTCCAGCTTCGAGCCGGCGCCGGGCCCCGCGACCACGTAAGCGGTCTTCGAGCTCACCGACGATCCGGCCTTTCCGCCGAGCCTCCTGACCAGCGCCTCCGCGTCTGGCCGGCTCATCGTTTCGAGCGTCCCCGTGAACACGAACGTCTTACCTGTCAACGGCCCCTCGCCCGGCGCCTCCACGGCCTGCGGCTCGATGCCCCCGGCCAGCAGCTTCCCGACCAGCTCACCACCCTGGCCCTGGAAGTACATGCGCACCTCGCGGGCCATGTTCGGGCCGATTCCCTCCACCTTTTGCAGCTCGTCTTCGGTCGCGTCGCGGAGCCTCTGGATGTTGCCGAAATCCGCCGCCAGTAGGTCCGCCGTGGCCTCGCCCACCTGCGGGATTCCGAGGGCGTAGAGGAACCGCCCCAGCTGCGGGCGGCGGCTCTCGGCTATGCGGTCGAGCAGGTTCTGACCCGACTTGTCGGCAAAGCCATCGAGCTGGACGACCTGCTCCTTCGTGAGGCGAAAGAGGTCGCTCGGGTCCTCGACCCAACCGCGCTCGATGACCTGGCCCAGCGTCGCGTATCCGAGCCCCTCGATGTTCAGCGCGCCGCGGCTCGCGAAATGGCGCAGCCTTTCCAGGCGCTGCGCACCGCAAAAGGGATTGATGCACCGGTGCGCGATGTACGGCTCTTCGCGCACGACCTCTCCCCCGCAGACCGGACATGTGGCGGGCATCTTCCAACCCGGTTTGGGCTCCTTGACGCTGACGATCTCGGGAATTACGTCGCCGGCGCGGTGGATCACGACGCGGGCGCCGACATAGACGCCCTTCTCGTTCACCTGCGCTTCGTTGTGCATGGTGATATTGCGGATCGTCACGCCACCGACCACCACCGGCTTGACGTGCGCGACCGGCGTGAGCACGCCGGTGCGGCCCACGTAGCAGGCGATCTCCTCGACCTCCGTCTCGGCCTCTTCGGGCGCGTACTTGAACGCGATCGCCCAGCGCGGCGAGCGCGCGACGAATCCGAGCTCGAGCTGTTGCGCGAACCCGTCGACCTTGATCACGACGCCGTCGATCTCATGCTCCAGCTCGTGGCGCCGGCGCTGCCACTCGGCGTGATACTCGATCACCTCTTCGATCGAGTTGAGCCGGCGGCGGTGCTTGTTGACGCGGAAGCCCATCTTCTCCAGGGCGCCGAGCACCTCCCATTGCGAGCGGCACGGCCCGCCTGGGTCGAGCGTGTACATGAACGTCTGAAGGTCGCGGCTCGCGGTCACGTTAGGGTCGATCTGCCGCACGCTCCCGGCGGCCGTGTTCCGCGGGTTGACGTAACGACTCCGCCCTGAGGCCTCCACCTCACGGTTCAGCTTTTCGAAGGCCGCGATTGGAAAGTAGACCTCTCCCCTGACCTCGAACACGTCGGGGAGACCCTTCATTGGCGTGATCGTCAGCGGCACGCTGCGGATCGTCCTCAGGTTGGCGGTCACGTCCTCCCCCACCGTCCCGTCGCCGCGGGTGGCCGCGCGTTGGAGGCGACCTTTCGAATAGGTCAGGCTGATCGCCAGTCCGTCGATCTTCAGCTCGGCGCAGTAGGTGACCTTGTCGCCGATCGCCGCACGCACGCGCTTGTCGAACGCCCTGATCTCGCCCTCGTCGAAAGCGTTCTGCAGGCTCAGCATCGGCGAGCGGTGCCTGACTTTCGCGAACTGGTCGGACGCCTCACCACCCACACGCTGGGTTGGCGAGTCGGGAGTCACGAGGGCAGGTCGCTCTTCCTCTATCCGGCGCAGCTCGAGAAACAGCGCGTCGTACTCGGCGTCGGAGACCTCGGGCTGGTCGAGCACGTAATAGGCGTGCTCGTGATGGCGGATCGCTCCGCGCAGCTCATCGACCCGCGCGGCCGGTTCGATCGCTTTTTTGCGCTTGCTCACTTCGTCAGAGGGGCCAGCATGCCGCTCAGGATTTTCAGGCCGGCCTTGTCGAATTTGATCACGAGCTCCTCGTCGGTGCGCGTGAGCGTGCTCTTCACCACCGTCCCAGCGCCGAAGGCGGGATGCTTCACGCGATCGCCGCTCGTGAAGCGCTGGACCGGTGGCGGCGCCGGCGCCGCCTGCACCTGGCGTTCCTGGAACCGCTCCTTGTAGCCCTGGCGCGGCGGCGCCACGGGCGCGCTGCCGCGCGGCGTCCCGAGCATCGACTGAGGAATCTCGGTGAGGAACCGGCTCGGGAACGCGGGCTGAGAGCGGCCATACAGGTGGCGGCGAAATGCGCAGCTCAGGTAGAGCCGGTCCTTCGCGCGAGTCATACCGACGTAGCACAGGCGCCGTTCCTCCGCCATCTCGGTCGTGGCGCCCACCGCGGACGGGTTCTCCTCGCGCTCGTCGAGCGCTCGCTGGTGGGGCAGCAACCCTTCCTCCACGCCGACCATGAAGACGACGGGAAACTCGAGCCCCTTGACCATGTGGAGGGTGATGAGCGTCACGCCCTCGCCGTTCTCGTCATAAGCGTCGACGTCGGACACGAGGGCGATCTCGGCGAGAAAGTCCTCCAGGCCTTGTGCCGGTTCGCGTTCGTCGAAGCTCTCGGCGAGGCCGCGCAGCTCGTTGAGGTTCTCCATGCGCGCCTCGCCCTGTGGAGTCCCGTCGAGGTAGTGCTGGCGGAGACCCATGATCTCGATCACGTGGTCGAGCAGCTCGCTCGGACGCATCACGCCCATCACGGAGCGGATCGATTCGATCTGCGTCCGAAACTTCTGCAAGGGCGCGACTGCGGCGCGCGGCACGCCGGCGACCCGGCCTGGGTCCTCGAGCAGCGAGAGGATGTCCGTGTCCGCCGCGCGGGCGGCGGCATTCAGGGCGTCGACGGTGACGTTGCCGATCTTGCGAGCGGGCACCGACACGATGCGTGAAAAGCTGAGCGAGTCTTTGGGGTTGGAGCAGAACCGCAGATACGCGACCACGTCCTTGACCTCGCGCCGCTCCCAGAAGCGAACGCCGCCCACCAGCCGGTAGGGGATCCGGCGGCGCGCGAGCACGTCCTCGAAAGAACGGGACTGCGCATTGGTGCGATAGAGGACCGCGAAGGACGAGTAGCCGCGGTTCTCGGTGCGCCGGAGGCGCTCGATCTCGTCGGCCACGAACTCGGCCTCCTCGATCTCGTTGTAGGCCTGCGTCGCGATCACCTTTTCGCCACCGGCCCGCTCGGTCCAGAGCCGCTTCTCGGCCCGCTCCGGGTTGCTGCGAATCACGCTGTACGCGGCATCCAGGATGGCCTGGCTCGAGCGGTAGTTCTGCTCCAGGCGCACGACGTGCGCATCGGGATAGTCCTTGCGAAAGTCGAGGATGTTGCGGATGTCCGCGCCGCGGAACCGGTAGATCGACTGGTCGTCGTCGCCGACGACGACCACGTTGCGGTGCTCGGCGGCAAGCTGATTGACCAGCACGTACTGCGCGCGGTTGGTGTCCTGGTACTCATCGACCAGCACGTGCCGGAAACGGTCCCGCCACTTGGCCAGGGCTTCCTCGTCGGTGTTGAACAGCTCGACGAGCTTCATGATCAGGTCGTCGAAGTCCAGGCCGCCTGACCGGCGCAGCACCTCCTGGTACGACTCGTAGACGCGGCGGACCACCTCGTCGGCGTAGCTCCGGTTCGGATACTCGTTTGGTCCTTTGAGGTCGTTCTTCGCCTGCGAGATCGCATGGCTGAGCGCGCCGATGGGGTAGCGCTTCGGGTCGAGTCTGAGCTCGTCCAGCACGCGCCTCAGTGCAGCGCGGGTGTCGTCCTCGTCGAAGATCACGAAGCTAGGAACGATCCCGATCCGCTGCGCTTCCCGCCGCAGGATCTTGACCGCAGTCGAGTGGAACGTGCCCACCCACATCTTCTCGGCGCTTTCTTGGCTGATTAGAGCGCCCTGCGCGCGCCCGGCCACAAGCTGCTCGACGCGGCCGCGCATCTCCTTGGCGGCCTTGTTCGTGAAGGTCACCGCCAGCAGCCGGTCGGGCCACACGCGATGGGTGGCGATCAGGTAGGCGATTCGGGCGGTCAGTACACGGGTCTTGCCGCTGCCTGCGCCGGCAAAGATCAGAAGCGGCCCGTCACCGTGCGTGACGGCCTCCTGTTGAGGCGGGTTCAGCCGCTCCAGCAGGGCTTCGACGGCGGGCATGGGTGATCCGTCGGTGGACATTAGGAGGTCGAGTCTACCGGTGGACCGGGAACCACCTGAAATCGCGGAGTGCTTCGTTACACTCTCCGTGCCCTTGGCTCGCGAAGTCGATCTTGGCATCCGTGATCACCTGCTCTACGAGCTCGCGCGCGATCTCAGCTCGTCACTCGAGCTCGACGTCGTTCTGCGCAAGGTGATGGACCGCGTGATCACCCTGATGAAGGCCTCACGCGGCTTCATCGTGCTCGTCGATCCGGTCACCGGCACCATGTCGGTGCCGATGTCCGGCGGCGAGGCCGACCCGGAGAAAACCCGTCTGTTTCTCGGCTCGAAAACCGTCATCGAACAGGTCGTCACGACGGGTCAGGCGGTGGTCTCGACCGACGCGAGCCTCGACGACCGTTTCAAAAGCCAGCAGTCGGTGATCCTGCAGAACCTGCGGTCGATCATCGCCGTGCCTCTCGTAACGAAGGGCAAGGTGATCGGCGCCGTCTATGTCGACAATCCTTTTCGCGCCTCGATCTTCGAGGAGCAGGACAAGGAGTTTCTCCAGGCCATCTCGGACCTGGCCGCGATCGCCATCGACAACGCGCGGCAGTACGAACGTTCCGAGCTGCTCCGCGCCCTCTTCGAGCTGCACGTCAACAAGCAGGTCACCGACTACGTGCTCGCTCGCTCAGACCGCACTACGCCCTTTCTCCACGGCGAGCGGCGCGAGGTCACCATGCTCAACTCCGACATAGCCGGCTTCTCGGCACTGTCCCAGCGCATGGAGGCTGAAGAGCTTGTGGACTTCCTCAACCGGTACTTCGAGCGGATGATCAACGTCGTTCTCGCCCACGGAGGAAACATCGACAAGTTCCAGGGTGACGGAATGCTGGTCGTCTTCGGCGCGCCCAATCCAATGCAGGACCATGCGGCCCAGGCGCTCAACGCAGCTCGGGGAATGGTGAAGGAGATCGATCGTCTCAACCGCGAGCTGATCGACGCCGGCCAGCCGGCCATCTCGGTAGGGATCGGCCTGGACACCGGTTTCGTGGTGGCCGGGCACGTCGGCTCGGAGCGGAGGTTGGAGTTCACCCTGATCGGCGTCCCGGTGAACAACAGCTCCTATCTATCGAAGGTGCGGCCGGCGCGCGTCCTGATGTCGGAGACCACGCGCGACCTGCTGCCCGCCGGTTTTGAGGTGACGGACTACGAGCCGATGCTGCTCAAGGGCGCCCCCAGGCCGCAGGCGATCTATCAGCTGGAGCTGACGGTCACCGCCGAGGAATAAAAAAGACCCGGCCCCTAGGTGGAGCCGGGTCCCTCGTTAAATGTCGGTTAGACCCTGGCGGGGGTCGGGATCAGTCCCAACTGGGACATCTGCTCGAACATGTCGAAGTAGATCTTCGTCTCGACGATCTTTCCGCTCTCGATTCGAAGCAGCTGGACGCCCTTGCTGACCAGCTTCTTGTTGGTCGGGTAGATGGTCCCGTTCGGGCCCTCGAGAGGGCCGGTGTGGGTGCCTTCCATGACGACCTCCTGGATGACCCAGGGGGCGCTGACGATCTCGTGCTGAACGGTCATCTTTCCGTTCGGGAAAGCCTTGAGCCAGTTCATCGCGTAGCCCGTTGCTTCGTGAGAGGTGTTGGCCTTGAAGCCGCCCGGCGCCTCGAACTTGATGTGGTCGGCGTGGAGCGTGTTCAGCGCCTTGTCGTCGTGGGCGTTGAACGCGGCAACAAAACGGGCGGCCGTGTCTTTGACTTCGGTCATGCGTCTCCTCCTAAGGAAGTGATCGCGAAGCGGGGAACCAAGAAGCTACTGCCATGCCGGGCGCGCGCGGGGCGCATCTCCAGCAGAAGCCGGTAACCGGGAGAGCCGTCGCGGCCCTCACCTCAGTCCCAGAAACGAACTGCCGCTCACTATAGCACAAAATGGTTGCGGACGCGTGCTAATATTTCGCGATCGACCGCCCACGCCTACTTTCTGTAGCCGAAGCCGCCGCCGAGCTCAAGGCCTCGAAGGCCTACGTTCGGCGGATGCTGGCCCGCCAGCGCCTGTACGGGATCAAGGTGGGATCCGTATGGGCCATCTTCCCCGACGACGTCGAGGCCTTCAAACGCACCCGAAGGCCTGCCGGACGTCCACGCAAGCTCCCCGAGATCTTGCCAGACACAGCTTCAGCCATCGTCGGCGAACGAGCCCACGCGGGGACCCATCGAATGCTCCGAAGTCGCGGTCGTCGGTCTAACTGAGGGTGCATCGCTCTGTGAGAGCGGATCAGCCCTGGCAGGTCCAGCGCCGAGGACCGTAGTGGCTGTACAGCCACGCCGCGGCCTGGGCGTTTGCGACCGGGTCGAACGGCGACTGGCTCGCCCACGGCGTACCGCCCCAGGTTCCCGGCATGAACTGGAACAGCCCGCTCGCGCCGCTGTCCGTGTTCACCGAGTTGGGGTGGTACCGAGACTCGCAGTACGCGACGTTGATCGCCCACTGGACGGCCGCCGGACCCAGCGGGCCGAACGCGTCATTGATGATCTTGGCGATGTAGGGCGGCGGCGGCGCGTGGTTGCTGCGGGCTGCGATCACGGCGGCCTGGGCCTGGGCGGCAGCCAGGGCATCCTGCTGGGCCTGGTAGTCGACGAGCCCCTGCTTCAGCTCCGCTGCCCACGCGCTGACCTGGGCCATCTGCGCCGACTGCACGCGCTGGGTGCGCGTCTGCTGCACCACCGACAGCCGGTCATATGCGCTGAGCTGGGTGACCGCGACGGCGTTCGTCACGGACGTGGGCGGATCCAGCCGCACCAGGACCACGCTGGCGAGAATGACGGCCCAGACGAGAACCGCCCGCAACAGCGGAACCAACCCCAAACGCTCCTCCTAGAAGTCGCCCTACCCCTGGGGCGCTGTTCAGGCCTGGACATTCGGAGCGGAGACGTCTGGAGGGCGGGGCCCAGGTACCGGGAAACCCGCACCTTACCAAATGTGCGGCGACTTTGGGTAGCCGTTAAGTGTCCTGGGGCTGAGGCCCGCCGCATATTCGCGGCATTGGCGGCCGGAGCCAAGGAGCCGACGAGCACGCGAGAGAGCGCATCGCGTAGATGCGTGACCGAGCGCGCGCAGGAGGCGACGCCGGCTTCAGCGCCCGCCGGGATCGGCCTGCGCCCGGCCGCCTAGGCCGCGAAGATGCAAGGACCTCGGTTCCGGGACACTTCGTTAAAACAAATGAGTTAGGCGCCGGCGGAGCAATTTGCGGCCTTTCGGCTCGGAATACGGCGGAAGGAGCTTTCCGATTGTTTCGAAGGCAAGGTGGGTCAGGGCGGCCGGGTCCTGGCCGGCTGGGGAGATCGCCTCACCGATGATCACCTGGACCGGCTTACGAAACCACAGGTCCTTCGTCCCCGACAGCGCGACCGGGATCACGGGGACGCCGGCCTTGATCGCGAAGAACGCAAAACCCTTCTTGAAAGGCATCAGCTCGCCCTCCGTGGGCCCGTAGTTCCCCTCCGGGAAGATGGCCACGGCGCCACCCACCTCCAGGCACCGATCGACGTGCTGATAGAGGGTGGTGTCGCCGTGTCGCTCGCGCACGACGGGCACATAGCCGCCAGTGGTCCGGATCAGCCACCACTGGAACCTGCGCTTGACCAGGCCCGTCGGATCGGCGAGAAAGTGAAGCCGAGGCTCGACCGGAAAGAGCATCAGGAGGGCGAACTCATCCAGCCAGTTGAGGTGGTTGGCGATGACGATGTAGTTACCGGTGCGCGGGATGTTCTCTCGCCCGTCCACCTGGAACCGGAAGCACAGCCGGAGCAGCGGGATGGCGACGAAGTGCAGGGCGCGGAATGGGAGGGTGGCGCGGCGCCCGACGGTTAGCAGGTCGGCGGGTGGAAGGGCGGCGGCCATGTCCTAGGGCGGAACTCTAACCGAGGGTCCAGGCGCCCCCCTCACCAGTCTCCCCCTGCGGGGAGAGGACAAGGATCGAACTAACTCATGCTCCGAGTGGCCACCACTGGAGGAATCGGTTGTAGGTGCCTAGCGCGGCCTGCACCGCGTGAACCGCGCCGCGAAGGTTCGCGGCGGCGCCGCTCGAGATGCGGCCAGAGTTGACGTCAGCCTGAACCTCGTTGAGGAAGGCGTTGAGCTGGTTGTTCGCCGCGGTGGTGTTGCCGCGCGCCGCAGAGGCGTTGGCGGCGTCGATCTTGGCGTTCAAGCTGTTCCGCTGTCCCGCGTTCAGCGAGGTGAGCCCCTGGACCGCCGCGCTGATCGAGCTCAACGCCTGCTGAACGGTCTGCACCGTGACCTTGGTGGTCGCCTGGCCGACGCCGCCGTCATCGTCGGTGACCGTCAGGTTGACTGTGTAGTTGCCGGCAGCGCCGTACGAGTGGGTGACCGACAGCCCCGCGGAACCGCCCGGTCCAAAGCTCGTGGTGGAGATGGAGCCGTCGCCGAAGTTCCAGGTGGCGGTGTGCGAGTCGAGCGCTCCTGGATCGGAGAAGCTGCCGCCAAACGTGAGCGATTCGTGCGCCGTGATGACCAGGGGCGCTGAGGCGGTGAAGCCGGCGATCTTGGCCGAGGGAGCGACGTTCGCCCCGGTGAAGGTCACGGAGGTGGTCCCTGTCATGCCGCCGTCGTCGGTGGCCTGGAGCGTGGCCACGAACGTGCCCTCGTCATCGGGCGTGAAGCTGAATGCAGCCGCGCTTCCGGTGCCGAAGGCGGTTCCGTTCTTGGTCACGATCCAGCTGTAGGTGAACCCGGCAGCGTTGTCTTCAGCCGACGGGCTCGAGACGGACCCGTTCAGGTTCACGGCAGTCCCCTCCGGTGTGGAGGCCGGCTCAGTGGTGCTGAGAGCCGAGGCGGAAAGGCCGGTGGTCGCGCGCGAGATGGTCACGGTCGGCGCAACGCCGATGGTGGTGGCGGCGAACGTGGCGCTCGCGCTCAGTCCGTGGCCGTCGTCAGCTTTGACGGTCACGGTCTGGCTCGAGGGTTCGTCGGAGGCGGGCTGCGTCCACGACCATGTCCCGGCGCTGGTGCCGGTCGGGGTGACCGTGCCGGCGGAGGCGGTGATCGCGACGGTGTCGCCGTCAGGGTCGGAGAAGGTGCCCGTGTTTGCTGCCGCGGTGCCCTCGTTGACGGTCACGTTCGCGTTATCCGCAGCCACGGTGGGCGCCTGGTTGGCGCTGCCGCCGATCACCCAGGTCTTGAAGGCGTAATCGCCACCGTGCAGCTTGTCGGTTCCCCACGCGCAGCCGTTGCAGCCCAGGTAGAGCTGGCCGCCCGCGTAGGCGTCTACGCCATTGCTGTCGTACCAGGTGAACTTGCCCCTGGGGACCTTGACCACGATCGCGTAGTGAGCGCCCGCTGTAACGGGGACTGCCGGAGTGAAGCCAAAGTCGTGGAACCCGTGGCAGCACAGGTAGCTGACGCTGTACGAGTTGGTGCCCAGAACCGTACCTGCGGGGAAGGTCCCGGAAACCGTCTGGATCGAGACCGTGCCGGCCGCGAAGCCGGCGTCACTCGACAGGGAGACCCTGTCCAACTGCCCCGTGATCCCGGCTGTGAAGGTCTGAGCCATCTGGCCGACGCTCTCGAGGCCGCCGTTAAGGGGTTGGGACTGGTCCAGGGTCTCGGTCGCGGCCTGGGCGGGCAGCGCGAACGACAACGCGAACCCCGCGCCCAGAGCAAGGGCAAACGACCACCTGCTCCGCAAGGAGCGGCCACTAACCCTGTAACGAATCCCTCTCTCCATGGTGGTTACGACGAACTCGGTCGCAGTTCCCTGCGCAAGATCAAATAAATCCGCTGCCGGTCGCCTAGACTCCCGCCCATCGTCGAGCTACTGGACGGCACCATCGAGCTGTTACCGGACCCCAAAAGGGTGCGGCAGATGAAGCTCATCGCCGGCGCGAGCATCGGGCTGGCTGTCGTGAGCTGGCTCGTCGTCGTTGTGGCCATTTCTATGATTTCTCAGATCCCCTGGGCGATCAGGCTTCTGTTGCTCGCCGTGCTGTTTGCGTTGTTTGGCTCGACCGAATGGTTGCTGTGGACTGTGCTTAAACCTCCGGTCCTGAGGGCCGACGCGATTGAGGTGAGCTCCGGGCCCTGGATCGAGCGTCAGCGGATGCAGCGCTCCGAGGTGGCGTTCATCTTCCGCGGGCAGGTCCCCGGCAAGGGGCGAACCCGCAGCGTTTGGTACAAGAGCTACGTCTTCGCCGCGGCTGACGGAACGGTCGGCATGTCATGCAGCGCTCTTGTGTTCACGCCCGACGGCATGGCGCAATTTGCCCAGCGCTTCCAGGTGCCGATCCGGGGCGACTTCAGCGTTCGTGTGAAAGACCGGGTCGAAGCCACCACCGCATAGACGCAGTCCTATGCGGCGCCTCCTGCGGGTACGATCTGGAAATGGCCAGCTCGAGCCCGCCACCCCAACCCGCCGGGCCGCCGCCGCAACCCGGGCCCGGCGCCTCTCGCGACGAGTGGCGTGCCTGGCGCCACCAGCAGCACGACCACTGGCGCTCGCAGCGATATGCGGGCGGCTGGTACGGGCCGTGGAGCTGGTGGGGAGGCGGCTGGTTCTGGGGAGGCGCCCTGGTCGTGATCGGGGCCTACTACCTTCTGCAGAACCTGGGTCTGCTCAGCTGGCTTCGGGGAGACGTGCTGTGGCCGGTGGTGCTGATACTCCTCGGGGTTTATCTGCTGGTTCGCCGCAACCGCGGCTGGGGGCCCTGAGCCGCTCCGTCTACTTTCTAAAGATGCTGGGCGATCACGAGGATCGCCACCCCGCCGAGCACGGCTCCAACCTGGACGAGGAAAAAGGTCGCGACCAGCCCCAGTGCGTACCAGTCACCCCGGTCCGGCTGAGGCGCCTTTCGGTTACGCCAGACCTCCGACCAGCTGCGCCAGGCGATCCACAGCAGGTTAAGGGCGACGGAGCTCACGAAAACAAGCGCAATCCCCACCACGCCGCTGCCACCGCCGGCCGAATAGTCGGCGCCTTCCGGTGGGTCGAAGAACGCGATTGCCGGCCACAGCGCGCCCAGGCCCAAGATAGCGGCGCCCAAACCGGCGGTCGCGCCTTTCAAACCTCCCCACCACGCCAACACCGCGCCGGCGACCGCGAGCGCCATGAGCGCCGCGACCCACCAGTCGGGTGCGAAGCCGTTTGGCTGGTGCAATTGAAATGTGCCCGCTGGGAAGGTGGCGCCGGCGAGGGCCTGATACCCGGATGCCTGAGCGAATGTCCCCGAACAGCTCGAAAACGTCACGAACGGCAGGGCGAGGAGCAGAAAGATCGACCCGTGTCCGAGCCCTTTGATCAACCGAATGGCGACGTAGACCACTTTCGACCGTTGGCGGACGGGTTGCATGAGCGGATTCTGGCCGCGCCCCTCTGTGGCGTCAGTACCAGTCGGGTCTCAATTTCGGTTTCAATTTCTGCGTCGAGGACGCCCGCATGTCGAGGAGGTAGCGATGACAGACCGCACGGTGGAGCGACGCAAGAGCAGTCCCCAGCATCGGGCCGAGTACGCGGCCGCGAAGGCCGCGCCGACGGAGCACCAACCTCGCCTGGTCACCACCCGGCAGGTCCGCAACGTCATACATGGAGCCGGCGCCATCGGCCAGTTCAACAGCAGGCTGGCGGTCCTGATCACGAAAAGCGTCGGGACGATGTGGGCGGCCTACCTGTTCATCCTCATCGCGTTCGTCTCTTTGCCGCAGGCGTGGCATGCATTCATGCATGGGGACACCGTCACGGGCGTCTCATGGTTGAGCCAGTCGTTCCTCCAGCTGGTGCTGCTGCCCATCATCATCGTCGGCCAGAACATCATCTCCGCCAGCCAGGACGCACGCGCGGAAGCCGACCACATCACCCTGACCACGCTTCACGCGATGAACGTGCGGCAGCTGCAGATGCTCGAGCAGCAGCAGCAAATCCTCCAGCAGCAGCAAACGATCCTCGAAATGCTGAAAACGAAGGCTGCCTGAAGCCGGAAGGTGCCGGCGCAGGGATTTGAACCCTGGACCATCGGTTTAAAAGACCGTTGCTCTGCCAAGCTGAGCTACGCCGGCTGAATAAGAATTCTGCCGGTTCAAGGCACTGTAGGGGGTTGGGCTCGGGGGCAGACTGTAAAGTGGCCGCTTGTTGAGCGCCAACGCGCCGGTCACCGCCAAGCGCTGGGTCGTCACCGGAATTCCTGTTTTTCAGGCCGAGGTGCCAGGGCGGATTCGCGCTGCGCTCATGTTCCGGGTCGGCCAGGCCGACGAGCCCCTGTACATGGCGGGCGTCACCCACCTCATCGAGCACCTCGCGCTCTCGGGTCTTGGCGAGCAGCCCTACGACTACAACGGTTTTGTCGATCAGGTCCGCACCGCGTTTACAGTGACCGGCACCGCGGCGCAAGTCGTCGATTTCTTCAACCACGTCATCGCCGCGCTGGCCGCCCTCCCGCTCGATCGCGTGCCGACGGAGCGGCGGATCATCGAGTCGGAGGCTGCGGGCCACTACCAATCGTCCTTCCGGGAGACGATGCGTTTGCGTTATGGCGCCACGGGCTTTGGCACGGTGGACTACTCGCAGATCGGGATGCGCTGGTTGACTCCACCAGCCGTCCAGGCCTGGGCAGCCCGCCACTTCACCGCCGGCAACGCGGCGGCCTGGCTCGCAGGCCCTGTCATCCCCGAGCTCAGATTCGACCTTCCGCCTGGAGGCCGGCTGGCGCCTCCGATGCTGACGCCCAAGCGCTTGCACTTCCCGGTGGTGGTCGAACAGCAAAGCCTCGGCGTGACACTGTCGATGGTTGGAGAGCGTTCGACGGCCCTCACCACCGGGCTTTCGATCCTGGGACACCGGGCGATGCAGCGCATCCGCTACACGGAAGGGCTGAGCTATGGCGTGCAGACGCGCTACGAGCAGCTGGACGGACGGCTGGCGCACCTGATCGCCCATACCGATCCGCTGCTCGAGCATTCGACACAGGCCGGCTCGGCCCTGCTCGACGTCGCCGACGTCCTCTCCTTGACCGGTCCCGACGCGGCCGAGCTCGCGCGCGCGGTGGCGGCGATGGACGAAGCGCTGTCCGATCCGCAATCGGCCATCGCGGAGATGGACAGCGCTGTGCACGACGAGCTGCTTGGCGTTGCGCCCTACGCGCTGGTCCAGGTTCGCGACGAGGCCGCGTCGCTGACTCCCGCGCAGGTCGCCGCCGCCCTCAAATCGGCCCTGGACACCTTGATCCTCGTGATTCCGACCGGCACGAGAACGCCGCGGCCCCACTTCGCGCCCTACCCGACGCAGGAGGCGCACGCCCTTCCGGGAACCGAGTTCCCGCACCTCTACGGCAGCGGCGAGCACATGATCGTCGGGCCGTCGGGGATCTCGTTGCGCGATGCCGACCGGCGGGCCCTCAACATCCTGTGGCAGGAGATCGTCGTCGGCGGCAGGTGGGAGGATGGCACGCGGTTGCTCGTCGGCCGCGACGGGACGGTCATCACCTTCCGCCCGCCTGTCTGGCGCAATCCCGGTGTCGTGCTGTCGGCGATCGACAGCAACGCTCCCGCCGACCGGCTCGTCGACCTCGAGGGGCCAAGCCCGTCGGCAGAGCTGCCGCGTGCCCCGAAGACCCGACGCCGGGGTTCGATCATCGCGGGTCGCGCGCCGCTGCTCCTGATCTTTGCCGGCCTCGTGCTCGTCGGCATCGCGGCGACCCTGTTCGTGGTCATGAACGGCAAGCACTGATGGCGCAGCCGCCCGGCTACGCCCCGCCCGGCTGGTCGGCGGACGGCAACTGGTTCTGGGATGGACAGGTATGGAACGACGCGGTCTCACCGGATGGGAAGTGGCGCTTCGACGGACGGGATTGGAAGGCGTTCAGCGGTCAGCGAACAATGATGCCCACTGCGACCCCTCCTCCGGCCGCCGCCGAACCTCCGCCTCTACAGGCGGCGCCCGCGCCGGAAATGCCCTCGTGGGTCGCTCCCTCCGAGCTCGAGCGCCTCGAGAGTGAAAGGCGCGAGAGAGCCGCCCTGGCGGCCGCGCCCCAGATGCCATTGCCCCCCGAGCTTGATTGGCGCCGCGTCGGCGAGCACATGGAGTTCAGCCGCCCGGCGCGCGGGTCCATCGGTGGCGGCGTGGCGAGCGTTGCCATCTACATCCTTCTCTCTCTGTTTTGCTGGCCCGCCGCGCTCATTTACCTGTGGCGCGTGCGCTGGAGCTGCGGCGCGAAGGTCGTCGCGATCGTTCTCACGATCGTGGTTACGTTCGTGCTGGCGCTCCTGCTCCAGGGGGCCGGAGTAATCCGTCCGCGCTGAGCGCCTCGAGGCTCCTGCTGTAGCCTTGCCCGGGTGAAGGCCTGGGTGGTTCGGCAGCTCGGAGGTCCGGAGTCCCTCAACCTCGAGGAGGTCGCCCCTGGCGAGCCTGCCGCGGGAATGGTTCGGATCAGGGTGCGAGCCGCCGCGATCAATTTTCCCGACGCGCTGATGGTGGCGGGCCTGTACCAGGTGAAACCGGAGCTTCCTTTCGTGCCTGGCGTCGAGGTGAGCGGCGAGGTCGTGATCGCGCCGCCGGGCACCGGCTTCAAGGCAGGAGACCGGGTGATGGCGCTGGTCGACAATGCAGGACTTACGCGAGGCGGCTACTCGGAGATCGCGGACGCGGCTCCGCAATCGGTCAGCCGCATGCCGGACAAGATGAGCTTCGAAGAAGGCGCCGGATTCACTCTGGCCTTTCAGACCGGGTGGTTCGGCCTTCACCGTCGCGCCAACCTCAATGCCGGTGAGACTCTCCTTGTCCATGCCGGCGCTGGCGGCGTCGGGAGCGCGGCGATCCAGCTCGGCAAGGCCGCAGGGGCCACCGTCATCGCGACCGCCGGCTCGGACGAAAAGGTGGAGGTTTGCCGCCGCCTTGGCGCCGACCACGCGGTCAACTACAAGACAGAGGATTTCGTCGAGGAGGTCAAGCGGGTCACCAGTGGCCGCGGGGCCGATGTCGTGTTCGATCCCGTCGGCGGCGATGTCTACGACCGCTCGACGAAATGCGTCGCCTTCGAGGGACGGATCGTGATCGTCGGCTTCACCTCTGGGCGCATTCCGCAGGCGGCCACCAACCACGTCCTGATCAAGAACTACTCGGTGGTCGGGCTTCACTGGGGCCTGTACACCAAACGCGCACCCGAGCTCATCGCGCCCGCCGCGCGGGCGCTGCTCGACCTTTACGACTCGGGCCAGATCAAGCCGCACATCTCCGCCCGGATTCCACTGAGCGAGGCGCCGCGCGCGCTCGCCACCGTGGCCGAGGGCAAGAGCACCGGGAAGGTGATCCTCACTGTCTGATCCAGTCGTGCCAGTCGAGCCAGTCGTGCCAGTCGTGCCAGTCGTGCCTGTCGAGCCAGTCGTGCCTGTCGAGCCAGTCGTGCCTGTTGAGCCAGTCGTGCCTGTCGAGCCAGTCGTGCCTGTCGAGCCAGTCGTGCCTGTCGAGCCAGTCGTGCCTGTTGAGCCAGTCGTGCCTGTCGAGCCAGCCCCGCCTCCCCGCCGCGGGAGGCGCCGGTACATACCCGCAAGCGCGGGAGTGGCGATCGCCCTGATCGCGCTCTTGCTCGTTGTCACCGTCGGCAGGTCAACCAGCTCACCCCCGCCGGCGGAGAAGCTCGCGGCAGACCAGACGCTGAGCTTCCCCGTCCTCCAGGACGTCTCCGATCTCGATCCCGCGCTCATCTCGGTCCCCGCGGATGTGGACATCATGCGCAACGTCTTCTCCGGCCTGTACAGGTTCGATGCGCAGCTTCGCGAGGTGCCGGACCTGGCTGCCGGCCAGCCCAGCTTGTCCGCCGACGGGCTCACCTATACCTTTCATCTGCGGCACGACGGCCGGTTCTCCAACGGCGATCCAGTCACGGCCGGTGACTTCATCTACAGCTGGAATCGCGCCGCCGCCAAACAAGGTGATTACGCCGGCCTGTTCAACGTCGTCGCCGGCTACGATGACGTGGCATCGGGCAGGGCCGACCAGCTGACCGGGCTGGCCACGGTGGACGACTTCACGTTCACTGCGACGCTGACCAAAAAGGCGGGCTACTTCTTCACCGAGCTCGGACTGTGGCCGTTCTGGGTGGTCGACCAGAAGGTCATCGCGTCGGCCGGTGAGGACGCCTGGTTCGCGAAGCCCGAGACGCTGATCGGGAGCGGACCGTTTCGCATGACGGCCCGGGTGCCGGGGCAGTCGATGGACTTTCAGCCGTCGACAGGTTGGTATGGAGGCTCGACCGGCAAGCTCGCGCATGTGCACGTGGAGGTGGTGCCGGATCCCACCACCCAGGTCACGCAGTACGAGTCGGGCGTGTTCAGCCTTATCGGCTACGGGCGGCAGGGCCTCCCACCTGCGGCTGCCACCCGCTACACCTCCGACCCGAAGCTCAAGAGCCAACTCAACCTGGTGCCGATCGGCCTGACGTTCTGGGTCGGATTCAACCTGCGGAGCGGCCCGTTCGCGGGTGTGGACGCCGGCCGGGCAGGCCGTCACGCGTTCAGCACGGCGATCGACCGCGCGGCGCTCGAGGACGCGGTGTGCAACCAGAAGACGGCGTGCGTCGACGCCACCGGAGGATTGATCAGCAAGGGCCTGCAGGGATACCTCGGCGACGGGGTCGACGCCAACGCAACGTTCGATGCCGCCGCCGCGAAGATTGAGTACAAGGGGTGGGACCCCGACGGCTCGAAGGTCAAGGGCCTCACCTATACATATGACACGAACGCATTCAACAAGGCGGTTTGCACCAACCTCGCGGCTCAGTGGCAGAAGAACCTCGGCGTCACGGTCGCCTGCGTCGAGATGGATCGCAAGACGTTCTTCGACGAACGGAACGGCCGCTGCGTCTACCCGGCGTTTCGTCAGAGCTGGAGCGCCGATTACGACCATCCCCAGGATTGGTTCGATTACCTTTTCGTGACCGGCGCGAGCTCATCGGGGTCGTGCTACTCGAACCCGAACCTCGATAAGGTCGTTGCCGCGGCCGACGCGGCGCCTTTGAGCCAGAGCCTGACCGACTACAAGACCGCCGGCCACATGCTGATCAACGACTCGGTCTTCGCCCCGCTCGTCTACGGCGTGCAGCAGTACCTTTCCCATCCGTACGTGGCGGGCGTGGGCGGGAACGCGCTGTACGACGACTACTGGACAGGGGCGCGGATTCTGCAGCATTAGTCACGGCTGAGACTCCCCCCATCCGGCCGGCCGCTTCGCGGCGGGCCACCTTCCCCCTACGGAGGAAGGGAGACGTATTCTTCTAAACGTCTTGCGAGAAGTGGCAGGCGGCCAGGTGGCCTCTCAGCTTTTCTTCGAGGGGCGGCTCGATTTCGGCGCACGGCGTTGGGACATGCGCGATCGGGCAGCGGGTGTGGAACCGGCAGCCTGACGGCGGGTTGAGCGGCGAGGGCACCTCACCCGTCAGGTCGACCAGCCGTTTGCCCCGCTGGATGCGCGGGTCGGGCACAGGGATGGCGGACAGCAGCGCCTTCGTGTACGGGTGCTTCGGGTTGGTGTAGGTGCCGGCGCTGTCGGCGACCTCGACGATCTTCCCCAGGTACATGACCATCACCCGGTCGCTGATGTGCCGGACGACGGACAGGTCGTGCGCGATGAACAGGTACGTGAGCTTGAACTCACGCTGAAGGTCCTCGAGCAGGTTGACGATCTGCGCCTGGATCGAAACGTCCAGCGCGGAGATTGCCTCATCGCAAACCACGAGCTTGGGGTTGAGCGCCAGAGCCCGCGCGATTCCGATGCGCTGCCGCTGGCCTCCCGAGAACTCGTGTGGATACCTGTTGTTGAAGTTGGGGTTCAGCCCGACGATCTTCAGCAGCTCCTGCACGCGTTCGTTGCGCTGGCGGCCTCGCATCACGCCGAAGTTGACGAGCGGCTCGGCGATGATGTCGCCGACCGTCATCCGAGGGTCGAGGGAAGCGAAGGGGTCCTGGAAGATCATCTGCATCTGGCGTCGCTGCTGCCGCAGGCGCTCGCCGCGAAGCTTTGTCACCTCGACGTCGTTGATGAAGATCTTTCCCGACGTGACCGGCAGGAGCTGAGTGACGAGACGGGCGAGCGTCGACTTTCCGCAGCCTGACTCCCCGACCAGGCCGAGCGTCTCGCCTTCGACGATCTCGAAGCTGACGCCGTCGACGGCCTTGACCGACTGACCAAGTCCGGCGGGAAAGTGCTTGACGACGTTTTCGACACGCACGAGCGTCTTGGCTCCGGCCCGCATCGGTGTCGGGTCCTGCTCGCGCGCGGCTTCCGCCATCACTCGGTGATCTCGCCCTTGTGCAGGCCCGAGCCCGCCCCCGGGCGGATATCGACCAGGTTGTCGGCGTCCATCTCCTTGCGCGCGCGATCCATCGTGACCCAGCAGGCCGCCTGGTGGCCGGGAGCGACCTCCTGCAGTCGTGGCTCGTCCGTGTAGCACTTTTCGATGCGAAAGGGACAGCGTGGATGGAACCGGCATCCAGTTGGAGGGTGCAGCAGGTCCGGGGCGAGGCCTTCGATCGAGCGAAGGCGCTCGTGCCGAAGCGCGTCGACGCGCGGAATGCTCCGCAGCAGCGACCACGTGTACGGGTGCTGTGGATTCTCGAAGATCTGCTCCACCGGTCCCTGCTCGACGATCTCGCCCGCGTACATCACAAGCACTCGTGTGCAGAGCCCCGCTACAACGCCCATGTTGTGCGTGATCATCACGATCGCCGTGCCCAGGTCACGGTTGAGGTCCCCCAGCAGCTCGAGGATCTGCGCCTGAACGGTGACGTCGAGCGCGGTCGTGGGCTCGTCGGCGATGAGGATCGACGGCGCGTTGGCGAGGCCCATGGCGATCATGGCGCGCTGGCGCATTCCGCCGCTCAGCTGGTGCGGAAAATCCTTGACCCGAGCCTCGGGCGCAGGAATTCGCACGCGCCTGAGGAGCTCGATTGTCCTGACGTGGGCCTCCTTCTTTGTGGCCTTGTCGTGCGCGAGCATCGCCTCATCGATCTGGAACCCCGTGCGCAGCACCGGGTTCAGCGAGCTCTGCGGATCCTGGAAGATCATCGCGATGTCACGGCCGCGGATCTCGCGAATCTCCTCACCGCTTATCTGCAGGAGGTCCTTGTCTTGGAACAGCACCTTGCCCCCCACCACCCGACCGGGATCCGGCACGAGCCTCAGGATCGACAGGGCAGTGATCGATTTCCCGCTGCCGGACTCACCGACGATGCCGATGCTCTCACCGGGATAGAGGTCGAAGCTCACGCCGTCCACGGCCTTCACCACGCCGCCGTCGGTCAGGAATTCCGTGTGCAGGTCTTTCACCTGCAGGATGGGAGTCGGCACTATCGCTTCTGCCGTGGATCGAGCGCGTCGCGCAACCCATCGCCCAGGAAGTTGAATGCCATCAGGGTCAGCGAAAGCGCGATCGATGGAAAGATCACCATGTGCGGGGCGATCCGGATGGCGGCCAGGCCGTCGGCGGCCATCGAACCCCATGACGGGGTCGGAGGCTGAACCCCGATCCCCAGGAAGCTTAGGAACGCCTCGAACAGGATGGCGGCCGGCACACCAAACGTGGCCTGCACGATGATCGGGCCGAGCGAGTTCGGGAGGATGTGCCCGAACAGGATCTTGGCGGGCTTGGCGCCGCTCGAGCGCGCGGCCTCGATGAACTCTCGCTCGCGCAGGGCGAGCGTCTGGCCGCGAACCAGGCGCGCCATGTCCATCCAGCGCGTGGCGACGATCGCGATGATGATGTTGTTCAGGCTGGGGCCCAGCAGCAGAAGAAGGATCATGGCCACAAGCAGGTCGGGGATGCCGTAGAAGACGTTGATGATGAACGCCACCACTGTGTCGAACAGTCCACGGTAGTACCCCGAGAGGAGCCCGATAGGCACGCCAACCGCGAGCACGAGGATCTGCGTGCCCACGCCCACGATGAGCGAGATCTGAGCCCCGACCATCAACCGGCTCAGCACGTCGCGGCCGAGGATGTCCGCGCCGAACCAGTTGGCTCCGCTCGGACCTGAGTACGGCCTCGCGACACCTACGTCCCGATACGAGTAGGGCGTGTGAACCAGTGCCACCAGAGCGACGGCGACGAGCAAGACAAGGTAGACAGCGCTGACCAGGGCCAACCGGTTGCGGCGAAGGCGACGCCAGGCGTCTGACCACAGGCTCGCCTGCTCCGGAGCTATCGGCCTCGTGATGACCGCCGCGGAAGCCATCAGTAACGGATCCTCGGGTCGATCACCACGTACGCCAGGTCGACGCCCAGGTTGGCCACGCCGATCATGGCGGCGTACGCCGTGAACACGCCGATGACGATGTTGTAGTCGCGGTTCAGAATGCTCGTGGCGAACTCCTTACCAAGGCCAGGGATGCCGAAGATGTTCTCGATGATCACGCCGCCGGTGATGATGCCGATCACAAGGGGACCGAGGATCGTGATCACCGGGATGAGAGCGTTGCGGAGTGCGTGGCGAACCATGATCACCGTTTCGCGCAGGCCCTTCGCGCGTGCCGTGCGGATGTAGTCCTGCCGTATCACCTCGAGCATGCTCGCACGCGTCAGACGGGCGACGATGCTCGCGTACGGAAATCCGAGCGCGAATGCGGGAAGCCAGATCTCGCCGATCGTGCCGAACCTGCCCGTCCAGCCGATCTGGAAATAGAACGTGCCCTGGGTTAGGTTGTCGAGCCAGACCGCGAACACAAGAAGCAGGAAAGTCGCTATGACGAAGCTCGGCATGCTGTAGCCGATGACCGAGGTGGTCGTCAGCAGGTAGTCGACCCAGGTGTTCTGGCGGATCGCAGCGACCACTCCGAGCAGCATGCCCAGGCCGATGGTGAACACAAGGGCGAACAGCCCCACTTCGGCGCTGACCGTGAACTCGCGGAGAACAAGTGGAGTTATAGGAACGCCCCGGTTGACGAGCGATTCGCCGAGGTTGCCATGCAGGAGCAGGCCGGACAGGAAGCTCGTGTATTGGTCCCACAACGGCTTGTCGAGGCCGTAGTGATGGAGTATCAGCGCGTACTGAGTGCCGTGCAGGTGCTCGTTGAACAGGGCATCGCCGGGGAGGCGATGAATCCCAAGGAACACGATCGATGACACGACCAGGACGGTGAACACGATTATCACCAAGCGCTGGCCGATATAGATCAGCGTGCCTCTGGTCAGCACTTCAGTTCAATTGTGAGGTCATTATCGAGCTTGGGTCGCCCCCTCACCCTGACCCTCCCCCTGCGGGGGAGGGGATAAGTAAAAGAAGAGGGCGCCCGCATCGAACGGACGCCCTCTTTGCGATCGGACTTAGTGCGAGAGGATCTGGATTTCGTTCCAGTAGTGGTCGAAGAACGCGTTAGTTCCGAATCCCTTCACGTACGGCTTGGTCAGAAACGAGCCGACCGAGTAGTAGAGCGGGATGTAGACGACGTCATCGATGAGCATCTGGTTGAGGGACTTGTAGTCCGCCAGTGCAGCCGGCATCGCTTCCGCGTCGGCCTTGGCCAGCAAGGTGTCATAGGCCTTCGTGTCGTACCCGGTGGTGCAGCTCGAGTCAGGGCAACCCACGACATTGCCCCACAGGTTGTCGAACCAGTCTTGCGGGTGGTTGTAGTCGGCCTGCCAGCCGTCGCGTGACAGGACGTACGAGCCCTTCAGGCGGCCCTTGATGAACTGGGAGTGCGAGACCGGCGCGATGGAGACGTCAACCCCCAGGTTGTCGTGCCACTGCGACTGCAGGAATTCCGCGGTCGGCTTGTTGAGCGCGTTCTCCGGGTCGTAGGTGTAGGTCAGGCCCTTGGTCTTGGCGCCGCTTGGGTCTGCCGACTGGAGAAGCTGCTTGGCCTTCGTGGCGTCGAACTTGGCCAGGGGGTCCTGGTCGGCCCCCATGTAGCCGATCAGTGTTGGAGGAATCAGCCCGCCGGTCGCCGCAACGCAGACGATGTTCTGGCAGACGACCGAGACGAGCTTGGCCTTGTCCACCGCGAGGGCGAAGGCGAGCCGGAGGTCGTGAGCGGCCTGGCCGTCAGAGAGGAGGAACGGCCCGCCTGCCTGACGCTTGGCGTCGTGAACCATGTTGAAGCTGACCCAGTAGGTGCGTACCTTCGGCTGGAGCGTCAGCTGGGCCTTCTCGTTGCTGGTGCCCTGGATGCGAAGGACGTCGGCGACGGGAAGGTTGCTGTAACCGCCGTAACCGACTGCGTCGTAACCGCCCTGCTCGTATTTGGTGATGGCGGTCGAGGCGTCATTGACCGAGACGTCGAGGTGAACCTTGGTCACGGTGGGCTTCGGCGAACCCCACCAGTTGTCAACGGCCGCAAAGTCGACCGACTGCTTCGGAACGCGAGCAGTCATCTTGTACGGCCCGGTGCCGATGGCGGTGGCCGGGTTCGTCCACCAGTTGTCGAAGTCCTGCTTGACGGCGTTCTGGTCCACGATCCACCCGGTGGTTCCGCCCAATGCGAGAGCGGTCATCAACCAGCCGGCGGGAGTGGCGAGCTTCACCTTGACGGTGTACGGGTCGGGAGCGGTAAGGCCCGTCAGGGTCACCGATGGGTCGTTCTTCTCGAGCAGAGCCTCGAGAGCGGCGCCGCTGGCGGTGTTGCTGGAGACGGTGCTGTAGCCGTCGATCGCTGAAAGGTTGGTCGCGTAAGCGCCCTGCATCGCCGCGGCGCGGTTCCACGAGTACAGGACGTCTTTGGAGGTGAACGCGTCGCCGTTGGAGAACTTGACGTCATGGCGCAGCGTGAACGTGTAGTTGAGGCCGGTGCTGTCCGGGCTCGGGACGGCGGTCGCGAGGTCGGGAACGATATTGAGGTTCTCGTCGAACTTGACGAGGCCGTCGAACATGTTCTGCGAGATCTCGGTGTCCGTCTCCGCGTCCGCGATTGCCGGGTCGAGGGTGCCGAAGTCCGAGAGGATTGGGAAGGTCAGCGTCTGGTTCGAAGCCAGCGACGTGCTGTTGTTTCCGCTTCCTCCGCCACACGCGACCAGCACAAGACTTGCCACGCCGCCCACAGCGAGGGCTTTGAGGATCCGTAACGAGACTGGAGTCATAGCTTTCCCCTATCAAAGCTTGAGGCGAGAGCCTCTTCCCCCCCGCCTTCTTCCCGGTGTCTTCGCGGGACCACCGGGGCGAGAGCGCGCCGACGAGGGGTGGCGAACGATCGCCGCCACTTACTCCACCCCCATTGTGGCCTTGCGGCGGGTGAATGTCTACCCGTCCCCCTGGAGACTCCTCTCCCCGGTCGTGCCATCATCGGCCCATGACGAATGTGACTCGGGGCCTGCGGCGGAAGGAGGGTCGGGGGAAGGTCGATGGTTCGACCAGGTTCACTGCCGATCTCGACATGCCCGGGCTGGCGCACGTTCAGCTGGTGCTCAGCCATCTGCCGAGCGCCCGCATCCGGGGCATCGAAACCAGGGCCGCACTGGCCTCGCCGGGGGTGTTGGCGGTCGTCACGGGAGCAGACCTACCGGACGTCGAGGCGGCCGGACCGGACAAACCCCTCGCCCTGGAGCGCATCTTCTACGCCGGTCAGCCCGTCGTGGCGGTGATCGCGGAGAGCGAGGCGGCCGCGTCGGACGCCGCAGCCCTGGTCGAGGTTGATCTCGAAGCGCTCCCCTCGGTGTCCGATCCCGAGCAGGCGATGCGATCAGGAGCGCCCGAGGTGCTGGAGGCAGACGCCGAAGGCGCCGAAGGAGACGCGTCGATGCACGGTGCGGCGACCGAGTCCGAGTCCGAGCCGGTCCAGCGTCCGCGCAACGTCAGCTCCGTGGCCACCTACAAGCGTGGCGATGTCGAAGCCGGCCTGGCGGCGTCAGACGTGGTCGTCAAGGGGACCTACCGGATCGCCGGCGTCCACCACGGTTTCATCGAGCCGCACGTGTCGATGGTGCGGCCCGAGCCCGATGGCGGCGCCACGATCTGGGCGCCAACCCAGGGTCCGTTCGCGGTCCGCGACGAGATCGCCAAGGTCCTGGACGCCGCACCGCACGAGGTGCGCGTCATCTCGACGCCGGTCGGCGGAGGATTCGGCGGAAAGGTCATGCTGCTCGAGACGCTCCTGGTCCTCCTGGCTCAGAAGGTCCGGCGCCCGTTGCGCCTGGCGCTGTCGCGACAGCAGGAGTTCTTGATGGGCCACCCCGCGCCCGCGGCGCGGTTCGAGCTCGAGCTCGGCGCCAAGCGCGACGGAACTCTGATGGCGCTCCGTGGCCGGTATCACTTCGACAACGGCGCGACCGGCGGCTGGCATGCCGGCATCACGGGCTCGTTTCTCGCCGGCACGTACCGGATACCCAACTTCGACATCACCGGCTACGAGGTCTCGACCAACAAGACACCCACCGACGCCTATCGCGCACCGGGTGGGCCCCAGGCCTATTTCGCGCTCGAGTCAGCGATGGACGAGCTGGCCTCGACCCTCGAAGTGGATCCAATCGAGCTTCGACTGCACAACGCCTCTCGTGAAGGTGATCTCAACGCGGACGGGGCTCCCTGGCCGCGGATCGCGATGGTCGAGTGCCTGGAGGCGGCGCGCCTCCATCCCCTGTACACCGCCCCTGTCGGCCCGGGCGAGGGCGTGGGCGTCGCGCTCGGATCGTGGGGCGGGGCTCGATCGCCGGCCGCCGCAGGCTGCCGGGTCGAGCCCGATGGCACGGTGTCGGTTCTTATCGGGTCGCCCGACATCAGCGGTTCCTCGACCGGGCTCGCCCTGATCGCGGCCGAGGGGTTCGGAATCTCGCCCGAGAAGATTCGCGTCGTGATTGGCGACACGTCGTTTGCCCCGCAGAGCCCGATGGCTGCCGGGAGCCAGGTCACTTACAGCGTCGGCGGGGCGGTTTACGAAGCCGCGCTTGAGGCAAGGCGGCAGCTGCTCGAGATCGCGACCGAGGAGCTGGAGGCGGCGCCCGAGGACCTCGACATCGTGGACGGGCGCGTAAGCGTGAAAGGCGTGCCCGAGCGATTCGTGGAGATCACGAAGCTGGTGGCGCTGAGCACCGAGTTCATGGGCCGCCACAAACCCATCAACGCGACGGGCCGCTCGGCTGTCCAGAGCGCATCGCCGGCTTTCACGGTTCACATCGCGCGGGTTCGCACCGACCCCGAGACAGGAGCCTTCCAGCTGACCGGATATGCGGCGATCCAGGACGTCGGACGCGCGATCAACCCGCCCGAGGTGGAAGGCCAGATCCACGGCGGGTCGACGCAGTCAATCGGACGCGCGCTCGGCGAGCAGCTCTTCTATGACGATGGCCAGCTCCGCACCGGCAGCTTCCTGGATTACGAGCTACCCACGGCGGATCAAATTCCACTCATCGACGTCGAGCTCATCGAGGTCCCCTCACCGGTGGGCCCGCTTGGCGCGAAGGGCGTCGGAGAGCCCCCGGCTATCCCAGGTCCCGCCGCTCTGGCCAACGCGCTCGCGCGAGCGACTGGGATTCGCGTGCGAGAGGTTCCGATAGACCGCTCGAAGTTGATTCGGTAGCCATAAGCATGCGGCGCCGCGAGGACGCGCCCGTCGAGAGGGGAACCCCCGGGTCGTCGATGCGCGCATACGTCGCACGCACGCTGCCCGAATGCTCGCCGATCCTTGTGTGCAACCGCGCGCCGAGGGAGCCGAATCCAGAGGGCGGTGGGTTCAAGCGCGGCGCCGGCGGGGTGATCACCGCGCTCCTGACCCTCGCCGAGGCGACGGAGGCAGAGTGGGTCGCGTGTGCACGCAACGACGACGAGCGCCAGATGGCGGCGACTCAGGGCGCGGCGTTCACGGTCCCTCTGCTGAACTCCACCGGCCGATTGCACTACGCGGTGCCGACCAGGGAGCAGTACGACATGTACTACGGCGTGTTCGCCAACCCCGTCCTCTGGTTCATCCAGCACTACCTCTGGGACCTGGGCAACGAGCCCGTGATCGACGACCGCATCCACCAGGCCTGGACGGATGGCTACGTCTCGGTCAACCGGCAGGTGGCCGAGAAGGTCATCAAGGTCGCGCGCGATGCGCCGAGGAGACCGCTGGTCCTGGTGCACGACTACCAGCTCTACCTGGTTCCGGGATACGTCCGGAAGGCCCTGCCCAACGCGATGCTCCAGCACTTCGTGCACGTTCCCTGGCCGACACCTCAGTACTGGAAGGTGCTTCCCAAGCCGATGCGCGACGCGATCCTCGAGGGATTGCTCGGATGCGACATAGTCGGCTTCCAGTCGAGCCTGGACGTGCGGAATTTCCTGCTGACGTGCGAGGAGAATGCCGGTCTCCAGGTGGATGAGAAGGAGCGCGCCGTCTTCTTCGGCGGTCGCGTGGTTTATGCGCGCCATTACCCGATCTCGATCGACGTCGCAACGACCTCACGGCTGGCCGCGTCGCGCGGAGTCAAACGGCAGGAACGCGACCTGGCGACGTGGCGGCCACCGCACCTGATCGCACGCATCGACCGTACGGATCCGTCGAAGAACATCGTTCGCGGGTTCATCGCATACGACAAGCTCCTGCGCTACCACCCCGAGCTGCGCGGCAAGGTCCAGTTCTGGGCCTTCCTCCAGCCGTCGCGCCAGGACGTGGCCGTCTACAGCCGATACGTCCGGACGATCCGGCAGACGGTGGGCCGCATCAACAGCGAGTTCGGCACCGAGGCGTGGCTCCCGGTCCGGCTGGAGATCGGCGAGAGCGAGCGAAAGGCGGTCGCGTCGCTCAAGAACTTCGACGTGCTGCTCGTGAACCCCGTCTACGACGGCCTGAACCTGGTGGTCAAGGAAGGCGCCCTGGTCAACGCGACCAACGGCGTGATCGTGCTGTCAGAGAACGCGGGCGCTCACGAAGAGCTGCATGAGCACGTGCTGTCCATCAACCCGTTCGACGTGGAGGCTACCGCGGCCGCCATGTATGCCGGTCTAACAATGGCTCCTGAGGAGCGGCGCAGGCTGAACGAGGGTGCGCGCGAGGTCGTGCGCAGCAACGACATCACACGGCGGATCAGCCGGCAGGTGCAAGACCTGCGCGACCTGGTCGTGTCGCCCGTCCGTTCATGGACGACGCGCTAGCGGCGTCCTCTTTCAAGTGACGACACGCTGGCGGCGGCCTCCTCCAAGCGACGCGTTAACGGCCGCCGCTTTCGGTCCGCGTCGCCACGGCCAGCAACCCCGTGAGCACCCCGCTTTCGAACACCCCATAGAAGACCGAGCGCAGAATCGGCTGATTGAAAGGACCGATGTTGAGCAGGAAAGTGAGCACAGCGAACACCGGAAACGAGAGCGCAAGCTGCTTCCAGGTGTCGAGACCCTCCCACCACAGCAAGAACCGTGGTGGGCGTTGGGGAGCTTGCCTCATGGCGACATTCTTCCTCCTGTGCGCAGCCGCGTGCGATCCGGTGACCGGGACCGGCCCCGGCACCCAACCTGATCCGAAGACCTTCATCAAGGTCGACGCCGCGATGCACATCGCAGTCGTCACGTTGATCGCCGGCCACCCGGCCACCGACAACCAGTTCAATTACGACGGGTACAGCAGCGGCGCGCTGGTGTTGACGGTGCCTACCGGGTGGCAGGTGACCATCCAGTGCCTGAACCACGGAACGGTGCCCAACTCGTGCGCGATCGTCGCGGACGGCAAGGCCACCTCTCCGATTCAGTCCGACTGGTCGACGCCCAGCCCGCAGCACGGCCTGGGTCCCGGCCAGTCGTCCGCCTTCGCGTTCACCGCGACCGCGACCGGCAGCTACCGGATCGCGTCGCTGGTGGGCGGCAACGAAGCGAGCGGAATGTGGTTGGACCTGGAGATCAAGGACGGAGGACTTCCGACCCTTATAGCGCCGTAGAGCTCGCCGTCTCCGCCCATTCGACGATCTCGTTGAGGAGGGCGGCCGCTTCGGCTGGACCTGAGACCACCAGGTCGCAGTGGTCGAAGAGATGGGCCGGCGCCTCAGGGGAGCTCACCCCCACGCACATGTGCCGGATCTCGAGCGAGCTCACGTACTCGAACATCGAGCGGTCGTTCTCGTCGTCCCCGAAACAGACGACGCCGGCGGGATCCTCACCCGGCAGCAGCGCGGCGAGGGCGCTGCCCTTTCCTGCCTTCGGCGCGTGGACCTCGATCACCTTGCGTCCCGCATAGGCCGCCAGCGGCCGGCCTTCGAGGAGGGGTCGGAGGAGGCCCACCATCTCTTCAGAGCTCAGGTTCGCGTTGCGGAAATGGACTGCGCTGCTGGCCGGCTTGAGCTCGAGCCAGGCCCCGGGGATCCGTTCGAGCAGCACCGCGACATCCGCGTTGAGCTGCTCCAGCGCCTCTCTGTGCGCGTGCCGCGGGATGGCCAGGCCGCTGTCACCGATCAGCCGGACGCCGGAGATCGGCACCAGCGCCTCGAGCTGGGAATTGGTGCGGCTGCTCAACACGATGACGTCTGCCAGCACCCGGACGAGCCGGCTCAGCGCCTGAAGCGCCTCGGGCCGCGCGAACGTCTGGGCTGGATCGGGAACGATGTCGGCCAGGGTGCCGTCGAAGTCGGTGACCAGGACCACCTCGCTCGGCGGCAGCACCGCAACGGGCGACGTCCGCCAGGCGCTCACCAACTCATCGGCCTGGAGCATCACTCAATTTGTAGCAGGGCGGTGCCGTTCGACGATCGCGGTGAACCTGGCGCCCGGCGGCAGCGTGCCCAGCGAGTGGCCCCAATCGCCGCCCAGGCGTGAGGCGCAGAACGCGTCCGCGACCGCCGGGTCGCCGTACCGGACCAGCAGCGAGCCCTGGAGGGCCAGGGCCATGCGTTCGACCACGCGGCGCGCTCTCGTCTCCGCGTCGTCGGGATGGTTGGCGAGCTCGCGCTTGAGGTCCGCGATCGCGCGGTCCAGCCGGGCGTCGGACCCTTGGCCGCGCTCCACCTCGCTAAGGAAGGCGGCGACCGACTCTGGTTCGCGACCCATTGCCCGCAGCACGTCGAGGGCGTTCACGTTCCCAGAGCCTTCCCAGATCGAGTTGACCGGCGCCTCGCGATACAGGCGCGGCAGGATCGACTCTTCGACGTAGCCGTTTCCGCCGTGACATTCGAGCGCTTCGGCGACGACCGCGACGGCGCGCTTGCACGTCCAGTACTTGGCCACGGCCAGCGCCAGGCGGCGGAAATGCGCCTCGTCCGGGTCCGCTGCCTTATCGGTGGCGCCGGCCAGACGCATCATCAGGATCGTCGTCGCCTCGGACTCCACTGCGATGTCGGCAAGCACGTTGATCATGAGCGGCTGCTCGCTGAGCAGCTTTCCGAATGCGCTGCGGTGCGCGGTGTGGTGCGTTGCCTGCGCCACCGCCTGCCGCATGAGCGAGGCTGACCCGATCACGCAGTCGAGCCGCGTGTGGTTGACCATCTCGATGATGGTGCGCACCCCTCTTCCCTCTTCCCCCACCATCACGGCCCACGCGCTGTCGAGCTCGATCTCGGCTGATGCATTGGATCGGTTGCCGAGCTTGTCCTTCAACCGTTCGATGTGGAATCGATTGCGCGTGCCGTCAGGCAGCACACGCGGCAGCAGGAAGCACGTGAGCCCGGCGGGCGCTTGAGCAAGCACCAGGAACGCGTCGCACATCGGCGCCGAGCAGAACCATTTCTGGCCGGTGAGCAGATGCTCGCCGCCGGTCCCCAGCGGAACAGCGCGGGTGGTGTTGCTGCGAACGTCCGAGCCGCCCTGCCTCTCGGTCATCGCCATCCCGAACAGGGCTCCTCGCTTGGACGTTGCCGGGCGCAGGCCGGGGTCGTAATCCAGAGTGGTCATGAGCGGTTCCCAATGCGCGGCGAGGTCAGGTTGCCGGCGCAGCGCGGGGACGGCGGCGTAGGTCATCGAAACCGGGCAGCCGTGCCCACCTTCGACCTGCGACCAGATGTAGAACGCGGCGGCGCGCGCGGCATGCGCGCCGGGACGTGGCTCCCGCCACGGCAGGGCATGAAGTCCGTGGCCGATCGCCACCTCCATCAGCCTGTGCCAGGCCGGATGGAACTCGACCTCATCGATGCGGTTGCCGAATCGGTCGTGGGTCCGCAGCTCGGGAGGATGGGCGTTGGCCTGGAAGCCCCATTCGATCGCCTCCTGCGTGCCGGCGAGACGGCCCAGATCGTGAACCATGTCCTGGGCCCAGGCGGCGTTCTCGCGCTCGAGCGCCTCACGCAACGGGGCGTCGGCCTCGAACAGGTTGTAGTCAACGAGCGGAGGCGGCTGGTTCATTGGACCTCGTGCGCCAGCTGGGACACGAGCCTCAGCTGCTCCTTGCGTTCGGCCGTGTCGAATGCCATCGGCGAGACGATCAGGGTCTCGACGCCGGCATCGGCGAACGCCCGGATCCGCTCCTTTGCCCGCTGCGGCGACCCGGCGATGCTGACCGCGTCGATCAGATCGTCGGACAAGGCCAGCATCGCCTCGCTCTTGCGGCCCGCGAGGTACAGCTCCTGCACCTGCTCAGCTTCGCGCTCGAACCCGTACGACGAGACCAGCCGGTTGTAGAAGTTCTGCTCGCGCGAACCCATCCCGCCGACATAGAGCCCGAGCACCGGACGCATCGCGTTGCGTGCGACGGCGGCGTCGTCGCCGATCATCACGTTGACGCTCGGACAGATCCGGAAATCGTCCAGGGAGCGGCCGGCCCGCGCGGCGCCCTCCTCGAGCGGGACGCGAAGGGCCGCCGTGTGCTCCGGTGAGAAGAAGACCGGCAGCCACCCGTCTGCGATCTCGCCGGCCAGAGCCACGTTCTTCGGCCCAAGCACCGCCAGGTAGATCGGGATCCGATCCTGAACCGGCCGAATGGTGAGCTTGAGCACTTTCCCGGGACCATCCGGCAGGGGCAGCTCGAGAGTCTCCCCGTGGAACTCGACCTTCTGATGCGCGAGCGCCATGCGCACTACCGCGACGTACTCGCGCGTGCGCTGAAGCTGCTTGGCAAACCGCACTCCGTGCCAGCCCTCGGAAACTTGCGGTCCCGAGGTCCCGAGACCCAGAATGAACCGGCCGCCCGAGAGCTGGTCGATCGTCGCCGCGGTCATGGCTGTCATCGCCGCGCTGCGCGCGGGGATCTGGAAGATGCCAGCGCCGAGCTTGATCTTGCTCGTCCCGGCCGCCAGCCAGGCGAGGACCGTCGCCGCGTCCGAGCCGTAGGCCTCCGCCGTCCACACCGAGTCGTAGCCGAGCTGCTCGGCCGTGCGCGCGATGTCGAGCTGGTCGGCCGCGGTCAGCCCAAAGCCCCAGTAGCCGACGCTGACCCCAAGCTTCACGAGTGTATTGTCGTCCTGGGGTCGCACCTTGACCCCGGAGGGTTTGAAATGTTCGGATTCCACGTCATCTGGATGCTGATGCTCTTTATGGGCCTTGCAGTGCCGATTGTGCTCATCGTCCTGGTCGTCCTGGCGATCACTGCATCGCACAGGGGCACCTATTCGACCGCCCCCGCCCAGGCGGGCTCGCAGCCGGCAGCGCCGCCGGCACGTGAAACCCCTATGGAAATCCTCGCTCGGCGTTTCGCCTCCGGCGAGATAAGTGGCGAAGAGTACCAACGCGCGATGGATTTGCTGAGAGGCGGCGGTAAGCCCTGATCGGCCTGTAGACCGGACCGCCGGTTCTACCGGCCGGTCAGCAGCAGCGTGATCAGGAAGACGTTCAGGGAAACGATCACAGCCACCACCGCCGCCGAGATCACCGTCGTTGGCCGGTGGTTGACCAACGTGCCCATGAGCCCGCGATCGCGGCAGAAGATGACCAGGGGGATCAGCGCAAAGGGGATCCCGAACGACAGCACGACCTGGCTGAGGACCAGGGCGCGTGTGGGATCGAAGCCGACCCCGATCACGATCAGCGCCGGAATCATGGTGATCACTCGGCGCAGAAACAGTGGGATCTGGCGCCGGATGAATCCCTGCATCACAACCTGGCCCGCGAGCGTGCCCACCGACGAAGAGGAAAGGCCCGAGGCGAGGAGGCCGAGCCCGAAAAAGATGTCCGCCCCGTTTCCGAGCTGTACGCCAAGGCCTCGAAACGCCTGGTCGAGGGTGTCGACCGGGCCGCCCCGGCCGTGAAAAACCGCCGCGGCGATGGTGAGCATCGCGATGTTGACCAGGCCGGCGACACCCATCGCGATGATCACGTCCCACTTCTCGAAGCTGAAGATCTTCAGCTGCTCCGCATCTGTCGCGCCCAGGACTCGCCTCTGGGTCAAGGCGGAGTGCAGGTAGATGACGTGCGGCATCACGGTCGCGCCCAGGATGCCCGCCCCTAGAAGCACGCTTTCCGTGCCGTCGAACCTGGGCGTGATGAGCCCGGTCACGACGCCCGAAACGGATGGCCTGGCGAGAACAACCTCGAAGGCGAACGCGACCACGATCACCCCGACGAGACCGGTGATGACGGCTTCAAAGCCGCGGAAGCCACGGGACTGAACAGCGAGGATGCCGAATGCCGCGAACGCGGTGATGATCCCTGCGGCGAACAGGGGCACCCCCGGGAAGAGGAGGTGGATTCCGATCGCGGCGCCGATGAACTCCGCCAGGTCCGTCGCCATCGCGATGAGCTCGGCCTGGATCCAGAGTCCAACCACCGCCGGAAACGGAAACTTCAACCGGCACACTTCGGCGAGGTTGAGCCCGGTCGCGATGCCGAGCTTCGCGCTCATCGACTGGACGAGCATCGCCATGAGATTGGCCGCCAGGACGACCCAGAGAAGCATGTAGCCGTACTTCGCTCCGCCGGCCATGTTGGTGGCGAAGTTGCCCGGATCGACGTACGCGACCGCGGCCACGAACGCCGGGCCGAGGAAGGGAAGCAGCGCCCGCAGCCCTCGAGTCTGGCCGTTGAGTGCCTTTTCCGCGGCCCGGAGGACTCGCTCCTCGCCTGGAAGGGCGACCGCTACGGGATCGGGATTGGCCTTGACCGGAGGCGGCAGGACGGGGGCCGGCGTGACCGGGTCGGCGGGCGTGGTTTCGACGGCGCCGGTCAACGCTTCTCCTCGACGAACACGGCGCGGGCCAGCCCGAGCGGGACGCTGGCCCGGTGGCCTTTGATGCGGACGGTGATGGGGCTCTCGAACTTGCTCTCCGCAACCACCTCGATCCTCGTGCCGGGCAGGATGCCGCGACGTTCCAGCTCTCGCAGGCGGCCCGCGTCGTCGTCCGACACGCCCTGCACCACCACCGTCTCCCCTACACCGACCTGGCTGAGCGCGCGATCGCTGAGCGGCCGCACCTTGCCGGCGAGCGTCGGGATGGCGTGACCGTGGGGATCCAGCTCGGGACGGCCGAGCAGCTCGAAGATCCGCTGCTCCATGCGTTCGGAGATGACGTGCTCCAGCCGTTCGGCTTCGTCGTGGACCTCGTCCCAGCTGTAGCCGAGCACCTGGACCAGGAACATCTCGAGGAGCCGGTGGTGCCGGACCAGCTCCAGCGCGACCTTGCGGCCCTCCCGGGTCAGCTGCTGGCCGCGGTAGCGGTCGTGCACGACGAGGCCCTGCGAGGTGAGGCGCGTCACCATCTCGCTGACGCTCGGCGAGGAGATGCCGAGACGCTGGGCAAGCTCCCGGGTCGGCACGGGTCGCTGGTCGCCGTGGAGCTGGTAGAGGGCTTTGAGGTAATCCTGTTGCGAGCGGGTGAAGGGGCTGCGGCGCTCGAGCTGCTCGACCAAGTGGCCTAGGCGCCCCTAATTTGAGTTGCGTGCTTGCCTATCATCAAAGATAGGATAGCCTAACTTAGCGGCACACAGGCGCTACTTGCGAAAAACCTCTCGACGAGTCAGGCGCAGGAGCCGGTTGCGGCTGAGGCTGGGTTGTACGTGACGCTCACATCCGGCGTCACCGTGACCGCGCTCGCGGCGGTCATTACCACAAGGTAGGCGGCGCAACCCTCGGCCAGGTGAAAGTCGTAGTTGACGCTCGTCGTGCCCAACCACCCGATCGCGCTTCCTGAGTGATGCATGCAGTAGTTGGTCGTGCCGACCCCGGTCTCCACGCACCTGACCGCGTCACCGAACTGGTGGATCGATACGATGCTGACGGACATCGGGCCGGTCGAGGTCAGCTTCAGGTGATAGGTGAAGGTGTCCGGGACGCCGGCCGCGAGGTAGAAGCTCGATCCGGTAATCGCCTGCGGGACGTTCCAGATGCCCAGGGTTGGGTGCTCCAGCTTCGCGGTGAGGTCGCTGACCTGGGTCTCGGATGCTGTGAGCTTGGTCTCAGTCGTCGTCAGCGCCGTCTGGAGATTCTGGTTGCGCCCGGTCAGCTGCTCGTTCTGGCTGGTCAGCGCCCGATCGGCATTCTGATAGTTGGTGTCGTCCACGTAGAGGATGCCGAGCCCGCCGGCGGTCACGAGCAGGGCGGCGGCGAGCGCCCCCGTCCAGAGCCGTCGCCCTCGCGGCACGTAGACGGAAGTGCGCACCGACCTGAACGGCGTGCTCTCAGCCGGTAGCGAATAGTCCTGGACCGGTTGGAGGGTGCCCTCGTCAGCTGCTGGAGGCGTTGTATCCACCTGGGTCGAATTCATGATCGCACCCCTGCCCTTGATCTACCAAATGTCATGACTGGCCAGGTCTCGGCCACGTTCCAAGGACCTGGCTGATCCGTGAGGCCGTCTCACCCTGCTGGCCCAGATCGTAGGTGAACGTCTTGCCGTCCGGTTGCGTCGAAGGGCCCGGACCGCACGTCGAGCCACACGGCGCCTCCTCGACATAGAAGAGCGCGGTCGTGTTCAGCCACACGGGTGACGATCGAACATTGAGCAGCTGGCCTCCACTGCGCCCGCCATGGCCGTAGGTCCAGACATGCGGCGTGCCGGCCGTGTCCCTGACCGTGAAGGCGAGATTGTCGTCTCCCGCGTCAGCCCGCGGCCTGATCCATGCGAGCTGCTGGCCGATCGCCTGCGTGACCACGCCGCTGGCATCCCACAGGCTGATCACCGAGCTGACCGGCTTGCGGAAATACAGGACGCTGCCGGTGCTTCCCCACGTCGCCATCGTGCCGAGCGACTGCGAGTAGGCGAGGCTTCCATCTTGCGTGTGGCGGATCTGGAGGTGGTCTCCGGACGAGCTGTACGTCTGGACGAAGGCGAAGTACGCGCCGTCCGGCGAAAAGCCCAGGTAGGCGTCATCCTCGTTGGGATTGGAGCCCCGTCCGGGCACCGCCCCAAGAGTCGAGACGACGCGATCGCCGCCGCCGCTCAGCAGGTGCACGTTTACGGCGCCGGCGTCGGAGGTGACGTACGCGAGAAAACCGCGGTCGGAGCTCCACGCGTGCAGCCCGTCCATGAAGGTTCCGCCAGACCAGCTCGCCGCCACCGTCGAGTTGCCGGTGAAAAGGTCGTCGACCACGATGACGCTGTCGCCGGACGTGCTGGGAGTTCCTTGCGTCGCCGACCACGAGATGGTGGTTTGCGTCACGAGCTGCGGCATCCACGGACCCGCGATCGAGCAGATCGGATGTGGATTACGAGCGTCGGTGACGTCGGCCAGGACCATGCCGGGGGTGCCCTGCATCACCAGCAAGGCCTCCTGCGTGGCGGGAGCCCCGGTGCACCTCACCTGCATCGCGGCCCACGAGGGCACGGCCACAGGGCTCGGCGGCCCAGGCGGCGACGGCGTCGGGCTCGGGGACGGAGTTGGTGTAGGGATCGGTGTGGGGCTAGGCGTCGGGCTGGGCGTCGGGCTGGCGGACGCCCTGGCCGAGGGACTTACATGAGCTACCGCCGGCCCGTTCGCCGTGCAGGCGGCGACCGCCAGCAGTGCGCCCGCGAGTACCAGCCCCCTCCTCACCGGAGATTGAAACGCCCGCCGGGGGGCCGGCGTTACGCGGGTCACCTTTTCTTGCAAGGCGCCCAGAATAGTCGCTTATCGATTTGCCGCCGGCGCGATAGGTTATGACCTACCGACCGCGTCTAGCGAGAGGTTAAGGAAGGGATGAAGGCGGCGGGCCTGGTGGCGGCGGTGCTGATGCTGGCCGCCTGCAGCAACCCCATGCCGCTGACGGCGACAGTCGAGACCGCCGCCACACAGAACGTCGCCGTCTCGGGTCGGGCACAGCTGGTGGTCAAGCTGACCAACACTGGCCCAACCATCCCTCACCTTGGACTGGTCTTCATGACCGCGGACAAGTGGTACGAGCATCACACGGTCTCGGACTTCGGCGGCTGCACCCTGGCCGCGGATGCCTCGGCTTTCGACTGCGGCGACCTCGCCGCGGGCGCGAGCGCGTCCTTCTCCATCGTGGGAGCGGCGAAGGACGCCGGCACCTATCACTACCAGCTTGCTTTGAGAGAGCTGGTGCGGCCCTTCGACTACGTCAACGACCACCCGGATGGCGCCGACGTGCAGACCTGGGACGAGACGGTAACCGCCACGTAACCACCCGACCCGTCCGCTGCTGAGCCAGGGGACACAAGCGGCCGCCACACAATCGCGCGCGCCGGTCTTATTGCGGCGGCTTGGCGGAGAATACCCGCGTTTCGTGAGCCAGCCGGTAACTCCTTCCGCCCGGCCGCCGCTGTGGCTTGCGTGCGCCGCCGTGGTCGCCGCCTGGGGCGCGATCTACGACATCGGCGTCTGGTTCATTCAATTCGCCCGGCAGCCGGTGCATCCCGATTTCAGGATCTTCTACGTCGCCGCCGAGGCCGGCCTTCGTTATGGCTGGTCAAGCATTTACGACGTCTCGACCCTCCGCTCGCTGTCCGCTTCCTTTCCTCCTGGCCAGACCTACATCACTTCAGCGCTGCCGTTCATCCACCCGCCACTTCTCGCCTGGCTGATCGCACCGCTGACGTCGTTGCCCGTGGCGGTTGCGTATGCGGTTTGGTGTGCAGTCCTGCTGGCGGCGCTGGTATGGGCGTGGCACATCGCGGCTCCGTACTCAGGGTTGAGGAAGGTCGCGCTGCTGCTGATGGCACTGGCCCTGTGGCCCGTGCTCGACGCTTTTTACTTTGGCCAACCATCGACGCTGCAGCTCGCCCTGGTGGCGGCGGCGTGGTGGCTTTGCGTGAAAGACCGGCCGCTCGCCGCCGGGGCTGCGCTCGCTTTCGCCACCGGGCTGAAACCGCACACAGTGATACTGGTGCCCCTCGCGCTCGCGGCCAGCGGGCGTTATCGGCCGTTCATCAGCTGGGCGGCCGTCTGCACCTTGCTTGCGGCCGCATTCGCGATCACGTTGGGACCGTCGGGCCTCAACAACTGGTGGCAGGCGCTCGTCTACGGCCAGACCGACCCTGGGCAGGCCCTGTATACGCTGGCCTACCTGTTCGGATTGGGTCCCGTGTCGTACGCGTTCGAGGCGCTGCAGGGAGCGGCCGCGCTGATCATCGCCCGGCGCCGGCGGGATGACGTGAACGTGGTCTTCGCGGCCGGGATCGTGGGATCGCTAGCGTTCGCCTTCCACCTGCACCAGTACGACTACATCGAGCTGATGCTCGCCGCCTGGCTGGTCTTGCGCTCGGCGCCCCCGCTGTGGCACCGGCTCTGGATGCTCGCGGGCGCCGGGACGCTGCTGGCGCTCGACCTCGGACAGCCGATCCCGCAGCTGGCGTGGGACCTGGGCTGGCTGGTGATCCTTTACCTGGGTGCCGGCTATGCGAGGCGGACCGAACCGTCGGCCGCGAGCGTCCAGTCCGGGTTGTGAGCGACCTCCCACACGTAGCCGTCGGGATCGGCGAAGGCGCCGGTATATCCGCCCCAGTCGGCGCGAGCGGCCGGCCGGACCAACGTCGCGCCGGCTTCTACCGCCGCGGCGAGCAAGGCATCGACCTCTTCCGGCGAGCGGACGTTGTGCGCCAGCTCGATCCCCGGCGCGCCGTGGCCGCCGAGCGCCGTCCAGAGGCCGAAGACCATGCCACCGGCCTGGAAGAAGACGATCTCGTCGTCCGGCTGCTGCGCGCCGCGCCATCCGAGAGCCTCATAGAATGCTCGAGCGCGGGGCAGGTCGCTAACGCCGAGGGTGATGAGGCTGATCCGCTGCTCCATCCGCGAAGTATGTTGGTCTGAGATGTCTGTTTTGCGGTTTGCCGAGAGGAGGGCCTCATGGCCAAGGTACGTCTACTCGTAGGAACTCATAAGGGCGCTTTCGTCCTGACGTCTGACGAGCGCCGCCAGCAGTGGAAGGTCGATGGTCCGCACTTCGCGGGTTGGGACGTCTACCACATCAAAGGCTCTCCGGCCGACCCGGACCGGCTCTACGCGGCGCAGTCGCGCGGCTGGTTCGGCCAGGTGGTTCAGCGCTCGGACGACGGTGGCGCGACGTGGGAGCCGGTCGGCAACGAGTTTAAATACGAAGGCGCGACGAACACGCACAAGTGGTACGACAACAGCGACCACCCCTACGAGTTCCTGCGCGCGTGGCATCTCGAGCCGTCCCTGACCGACCCCGACACTGTTTATGCGGGGGTCGAGGACGCCGCGCTGTTCCGCACGACCGACGCCGGCAAGAGCTGGGAGGAGCTCCCAGGGCTGCGCACCCACCCCACCGCGTCGACCTGGGCGCCGGGTGCCGGTGGACTGTGCCTTCACACCATCATCCTCGACAAGGACAACCCCGACCGGATCGTGACCGCTATCTCGTCTGCCGGCGCGTTCCGGAGTGACGACGCCGGCAAGACGTGGCGGACGATCACGAAGGGCTTGCATTCGAACTACATCCCCGACCCGGACGCGGAGGTCGGGCACTGCGTCCACCACATCGCGATGCATCCGAGCCGTCCGAACGTGCTGTACATGCAGAAGCACTGGGACGTTATGCGCAGCGACAACAGCGGTGACGAGTGGCACGAGGTCAGCGGCAACCTGCCGACCGATTTCGGCTTCGTCATCGATGTGCATGCGCACGAGCCGGAGACCATCTACGTCGTCCCGATCAAAAGCGACTCGGACCACTTCGTACCGGACGGCAAGCTCCGCGTGTACCGGAGCCGCACCGGTGGCAACGAGTGGGAGGCGCTCACCAAAGGCCTCCCGCAGAAGGACTGCTACGTCAACGTCCTACGCGACGCGATGACCGTCGACTCGCTGGACTCGTGCGGCGTGTACTTCGGCACCACCGGAGGCCAGGTGTACGGGTCGGCCGACGGGGGCGACAGTTGGCAGGCGATCGTGAACAACCTTCCGGCGGTGCTCTCGGTCGAGGTGCAGACGTTGTCGTGATCCGCGTCGAGCTCCCTGCGAACCTCAGAACGCTGGCCAACGTCAGTCGGGAGGTGGAGCTGAAGGTCGACGGTCCGGTCACGCAGCGCTCCGTGCTCGACGCCCTCGAGGCGGCCTATCCGATGCTGCGCGGCACGATTCGCGACCAGCTCACCCAGAGGCGCCGTCCGATGCTCAGGTTCTTCGCCTGCGAGGAGGACCTCTCCGACCAGCCCCTGGATGCGCCGCTGCCCGAGGAGGTGGTGACCGGCAGGGAGCCGTACCTGGTCATCGGAGCAATCGCGGGCGGGTGACGCCGGCCGTCTAAACCGGAGTCACGACGCCCTCTTCGCGATCCGGTACTTGACGTGCGTCACCGCTGGTGAGGCAACCACCTTGATCGGCTCCAGCTTCGGATCTCCGACGTCTTCGAGCAGCCGTTCACCCGATCCGAGAAGGATCGGCACGATATGAAGGTAGAGCTCATCCAGGCTGCCCGCGGCGAGGCACTGCCGGATGGTGCTGGCGCCGCCCGCGATCGACACGGCCCGGTCGCCGGCCGCGGCCCTGGCTTGCTCCAGCGCCGACGCCATCCCGTCGGTGACGAACGTGAAGGTGGTGCCACCAAGCATGGCCAGTGGTTTCCGCGCCTGGTGCGTGAGCACGAAGACTGGAGCGTGGTAAGGAGGCTCGTCGCCCCACCAACCTTTCCAATCGAGATCCCACGGTCCGGACCCGCCGCCGAACATTTTGCGGCCCATGACGTACGCGCCAACACCCTGCATGACCTCTGCCGCCACCTCTGAGTCGGAGCCATCCTCGCCGCCCTCCTCTCCGTGCTGCCGGCGCCAGCCGGCGGTCGCGAACACCCAGTCGTGAAGGCGCATCCCACCTTCACCGATCGGGTTTTCAAGGCTTTGATTCGGCCCGGCGACAAAGCCGTCGAGCGAGATCGAGATCTGGCAGGTGACGATGCCCACGGGCCTATGATCCAACTTCACCGGTCACGACCTCCCCAACCCTCCCCTATCGTGGGCGCGTCATGTGGCGCCAGGTCGGAGCCGTAGTTCTGGTCCTGTGCAGCGCAACGTCAATTCCATTTGGCGCCTGGGTGATCGCGAAGTCGCGGTTGCCTTCCTGGATGAGGGGCATCTGGAAATGGCCACTGGGAAACAACCTCTCACCCGAGGTGGCCGGTTTGCAGGGCTGGGCGGCCGTGCTGGCCGGCGCTGCCGCGCTGCTGATGCTCGTGCCGCTGCTTCGCCTGCCAGAACGGGACGTCACCTCGCGGGCCGTTCTGGCCGTCGCGGTCCTGTTCCTGCTCGTCTGCGTCGCGGCATGTGTGCGGAGCACCGTGCTGTCGTATCGGGCGCCGGCTCCGCCGTCTGGTTCTGTGCCTGCAACCCCCATGCGCAGCGAGACCGCGCTCGCCGTTGGCCTGGTGGCGGGACTTGCGTTGGGGGCGTTGGTCACGGCGGGTGTATACGACGCATTTCCAGGCGGGGCGACCGACACCACTCAAGCTGCCCCTACACCGCACGCCGATGGCCTCGAATGGACTGACGTCAAAATTGGTTCCGGAACCGCGGTGGCTGCCGGAAAGGTGCTGACGATCCAGTACACCTTGTGGCTTGGCGACGGGACGCGAATCGATTCGAGCGCGGACCACGGCAACCAATTCAAATTCACGCTCGGCAAGGGTGAGGTGATCAAGGGACTGGAAGAAGGTGTGGTTGGACTGCGCGTCGGCGGCATCCGCTGGTTGACAGTCCCGCCGGCTCTCGCGTACGGCGCCGCGGGCGTCATCGCAAATAACGGGCCGAGCATCCCACCAGACGCCACACTCGTTTTCGTCGTCGAGTTGCTTGCAGTGGACCCGTGAGCGGCTCGCGGTCTGATGGGCCCGCCCTTCAGGGTGCGGCTGGTATTGCCGAGCCGAACGCGAAGATCGCAACCACGTCAACCACGATCCAGAACAGGTACATGCCGGACACGACTGCGCCGATGATGGCGCCGGTGCGTGCTCGGCCACTCCCGGCGAGTGTGCCTGGCGCTCTGTTGATGCGCCGCACTGCAGACAGCCCGGCCCAAAATGCCCCTGGGCCGAGCAGTATTCCAAACGGCCAAACCAGCACGACCGCCAGGATCCCGAGGCTCAACGCCAGGCCCGCCCGCGACTCGACTGGGCGCGTCCCGGTCATCGCCGGCGCCTCGATGAAGGCGAGCCGCTGATTATCCATTCGCATCATCGCTCTGCCGAGGGCGGCGGTTGCGGCCACCGCCGCGACGCCGACGGCTACCAGGGCGATGAACGCGCCAGGACCGGGCCGATACGGGCCCCATTTCCAGTTGAACGCGATCGAGGCCAGGAGCAGCGCGGCCTCGAAAGCGCCGCCGGCCACGAACAGGGCGCCCATAACGTTCACGTCGTATGCGGCGGGCTGCACGCGAAGAGCACAAAACACACGATCGCGAGGCTTCGTCTCATCGTCGCCGGCTTTAACGGCCCGCAAGAGCAACCGTTACAAGTGAATGGAAGCTGGCTACGGGAGGTAAAGCATTGACTTTCTGCAGCCAAGCCAGAGAATGCCAGTCGGGGTAAGGGGCCCCACCGACTCTGAAACGCCAGTACCTTAACCGCCTGATGGCGGCGCGCCCCCGTTCTCTCAGCGAAACGCTCTTACGCTCCTACAGACTCACGCATAAACGGTTGCTGACGGCGGCGGAGGAGCTTTCGCCCGAGCAATTTACGTGGAGCGCAGGTCCAAGTCTTCATTCGATTGCCTGGCAGCTGTGGCACGCCGCCCGGTGGGACGACATTTTCGCCTCCTACCTTCACAAGGCCCTGGCTCAGGGTCCTCGTACGCAGGTATGGGAGAGAGAGGCGCTGGCGGATCAATGGTCCCTCGCGTCTGGCGCGTTGGGCCGGCGCGACACCGGAACAGAGATGCCGGACGAGGCGGCGGAATTGATTCGGTTCCCGGCTCAGGCCGAAGTCGTCGGCTACGCGAGACTCGCCTTCGCATACGCCGATGAGGCCATCAAGCTCATTCCGGATGATCAGTTGCTGGCGGCTCCAAAGGTTGATCCGGACGGCGACACGAAACTCGACAATGTCCTCACCTACCTCGAACACCTGAGCCGCCATCTCGGGATGATCGAGGCGCTTAGCGGGCTTCGGGGGTCGGTCGGCTCCGCGACTCGCTGACGCCTCCTCATACATCGGTCCTCTGGCAGTACGGAGCAATCCACGTGGGACTGGTAGCCCAAGCGGGACGCTGTTCGAACCGCATGGAGCGACTCGAGAAGTTGTTGTAGGGACTTGCGTCGACTACCTCCACGAACCCGGGCAGGCAGGCTGTATAGCCGACCACGCCGCTGTCCTCTAGGACACTCGCTTGACCGATCCGCCAGGTGGACTCGTGGTCGCCGCTCCCTTCGCGATCGGCTCGCAGCTGTAGGTGGGCCGCAACCCTCGGAGTCGGGCGAAAGGCGCGAGCGGCGCAAGGGCGAGACGCTGGATCAGCCAGGGAGGCGACGGCAGCCGCATTTCCCTCCCGAATGCCGGTCCAGACAGCGCCAGCTGTAGTACGGAAGGCATGCCGCGCGCGTCCAATTCGCCCCGCTGCGCCAGCGCGAACAAGGTCTCAAAGCATTCCGCAATCTTGAGGGCGGGCCGGAACTCCATGATCGAGTGGGCTTCCTCCGGGCCTTCGTTCCGAAATGTATGCGGCAAACCGGCTGGGATCACCGTCCGGTCGCCGGGGCCAAGCCGTATCTCTCTGCCTCCGGCCACGAACAAAAGCGCGCCGGACAGGACCTCGGCACTGCTCTCCTGTTCGGGGTGAACGTGAACCGGTTCGAAGGGACCGGGCGGATTAAAGGAGTCGAACCTGACCAGGGCACCGTCGCTGTCCTCGGCGGTGATCTGGAACCTCATCCGCTGCCCCGTTCGAACGTTTTCGATATGATCGCCGGTTCGTGGCATCTCTGTACCTCACTGAAAAACTGACCTGTGGTGATATTTGGCTATAGTGGCCTTCTAATCCAATAGAGGTATCCTATTGCCAATGAGCTCAAGAGTCAAGCGGCGGTATCGGTCGCCCCAGCGAACGGAGCAAACCAGTGCTACGCGGCGGGAGATCGCAGAGGCCGCTCGGCGCCTGTTCTCCGCCCAGGGCTACGGGCGCACGACGATGGAGGCCGTCGCCAGTGCGGCGGAAGTTTCCGTTGCGACGGTCTATCTCTTGTTCCGCTCGAAGCTCGGGCTGCTGTCCGCGCTGATCGCCGATGCAGCTGAGGACCC
>JBGPEO010000004.1:0-45708 GCA_041482895.1 Candidatus Dormibacteraceae bacterium
GAGGTCGCCGATCCGCAGGAGATGGCGGAGTTCCTATGGATGGCCGCGCGACTCCTGCTGATCAAATCGATCCGGCTCCTGCCAGGCGAGCCGCCCACCGAAGAGGAGACCGACCTCCTCGGCTGGGAGGAAGAGGTACGCCGGCGCCTCGAGGAGTACCGCGTGTACAAAGAGATGGCCGGCGAGCTGATGGAGCGCGCGCAGAACGACTCCGTCGCGTTCCCGCCACCCCTGCGGCAGGTCGAGGCGGGGGGCCAGGAGGAGCCATTGGAGGTCGGGCTCCTGATCGTCGCCTTCAACAGCGTCCTCGCGCGCATTCCTCCACGAACCCTGGTCGTGACGGGGCGGACATGGACGCTGCAGGAGAAGCTCGACGTGATCACCGACCGGCTGCGCAGGGGACCGATCGAGCTGGTCGAGCTCATCCTGGAATCGGAGGATCGACTCGAGGCTGTCGTGACCTTCGTGGCGGTCCTGGAGCTGCTGCGCCGGTCCCTGGTCCGAGTTCGCCAGAAGGAGCGGTTCGGCGCCATCCATGTCGAGGCGATGGAGCCCGCGGAGTGAGTGACATCTCAGCGGCGCTCGAGGCGATCCTCTTCAGCTCCAACCGGCCCCTCAAGCTGCGCGAGCTGCAGCAGGCGACCGATTCCGATCGCACCGCGGTCGAGACTGCGCTCGACGAGCTGCGCCACGCGCTCGAGGGACGCGGCGTGATGGTGATGCGACACCATGACGAGATCCACCTGGCCACGAGGCCGGAATTTGCGCCCGCGGTGCGCCGCGCCCTGCGTCCCGAGGTTTCGGGCAAGCTCTCGCCGGCGGCCTACGAGACGCTCGCCATCGTGGCGTTCCAGCAGCCGGTCCCTCGGTCTCGCATCGAGGAGGTGCGGGGCGTCAACTGCGACAGCGTGCTCGCCAACCTCGAGCTGCGTGACCTGATCGTCGAGGTCGGGCGTGGCTCAGGGCCCGGCCAGCCGAAGCTCTACGGAACCACGATGAGGTTCCTCCAGGTGATGGGTCTCGAGTCGCTCGATCACCTTCCGAAGCCGCGACTCGACCCGACTGAAACGAGTGCAACATCGAGCGGACGAGCGATAACGAAGAACGCCTGAATCGCTTCCTGGCGCGATCCGGCGTGGCGAGCCGTCGCGCCGCCGACGAGCTGATCGCGTCGGGGGCGGTGCGGGTGAACGGCAAGCGACCGCCGCCCACCGGTGTATTCATCGACCCGCAGAACGACCGCATCACAGTGCACGGAAAGGCCGTCAAGCCTGTGACCCGGCACCGGTACATCGTCTTGAACAAGCCCCTCGGCGTGATCACGACAGCCAAGGACGAAGTGCTCAGGACCACCGTGCTCGACGTCGTCGGCGACGAAGGCAAAGGCAGCCACCGTTTGTTTCCTGTCGGTCGCCTCGACGCCGACACGTCGGGGCTCCTCCTGCTGACGGACGACGGCGACCTCGCGTATCGCCTCACCCACCCGGGCTACAAGGTGAGCAAGGAGTACATCGCGCTGGTGGCCGGCAACCCGAGCACCGCGGACATCGAGAGCTTGCGCGCGGGCGTGGAGCTCGACGACGGATTGACCGCGCCGGCGGAGGTCGACGTGCTTCGGATCACGCCAGGAAGCCGAGATTCGGGAGTGGCGGAGGTCCGGATCGTGATCCGCGAGGGCCGGCACCGGCAGGTCCGCCGCATGCTTCATTTCATCGGCCACAAGGTTCAATCGCTGCAGCGCGTGGGCTTTGGACCGTTGAAGCTGGGGCGGTTGAAAGTGGGTGGATGGCGTGTGTTGGGCGAGGCCGAGATCTCCGCGCTCCAGCGCGCGGTGGAGACCAAGAAACCCAGGTGAAGAAACCCAAGTGATTGTGGCGATCGACGGTGGCGTGGCTTCCGGTAAATCGGCCGTCGGTAAGCGGGTCGCCGAGGCCCTGGGTCTGCCTTTCGTCGACAGCGGCCTGATGTACCGCGCCATCACAAGGATCGCGGCCGATCGCGGTCTCGACCCGCACGACGCAGAGGCGATCACCAGATTGGCGGAATCGACAGAGGTGAAGATCGACTGCGAGCGGGTCTGGGCGAGTGGGGTAGAGCTGACGGATGGCATCTACGACTCCGATTACGCGGATGCACTGCCATTGATCTCCGCCATTCCGGGCGTGCGGCAGGCCCTGGTCGCGCAGCAGAGGCGTATGGGTGATGCCGGCGTGGTCATGGCCGGTCGCGACATCGGAACCGTGGTGTTTTCCGACGCCGACTACAAGTTCTTCCTGGTCGCGAGCCTGGATGAGAAGGTCCGCCGGCGCGCCGCCCAGTACGAGCGGCGGGGCGAGCGCGTGGACGAGGAGGCCATGCGCAAGGAGGTCGAGGAACGCGACCGGGTCGACACGCAGCGCGCGGTTGCCCCGCTGCGCCCAGCCCCGGACGCTGTCGTGGTCGACACCGACCAGCTGGACGTCGATCAGGTTGTCGAGCTCATCCTCGAGCACATCGCCGAGAATCAAAAGACCAAGTGATCTACGCGTTCCTACGGGCGCTGATGCGCGCGATGACCACCGTCTACCTGTTCGGGCTGTTCAAGGTCGTCGGGGTCGAAAACGTTCCGCGCAGCGGAGCGCTGCTGATCTGCCCGAATCACTCGGGAACGCTGGACCCGCCCATGGTGCCGGCCTTCGTTCCGCGCGGCGACACCTGGAACATGGCCAAGTCCGAGTACTTTCGGGGCTGGGCCCATCGGTTCATCTTCACCGCGTACCACGCGTTTCCGGTGGTGCGCCACACCGCCGATCGGGTGGCGCTGAAGAGGTCATTCGACTTGCTGAAAGCCGGCCAGGCGCTGGTCATCTATCCAGAAGGGACCCGGGTTGAGTCTGGCGTGCTTGCGAAGCCTGAACCGGGCGCCGGGTTCATCGCTCAGAAGGCGGGCTGCCGTGTTCTCCCGGTTGGGCTGACAGGCACGCGCGAGTGCCTACCCAAGGGAGCGCGCTGGCCGCGCCGGACCAGGGTCACGATCACGTTCGGCAAGCCCTTCTACGTCCTTCAGAAGCGCTCGGACGGCACGAGGGTATCGCACGAGGAGGCTTCCGAAGCGATCATGCTCGCCATCGCCGAGCTGCTGCCGCCCGAGCAGCGCGGGATGTTCAGCGACCTGGACTCATACCGAAATAAGCTGGTCGGGGTGACAGTCACGGCTTAATCTCGCGTGGCGTGGGCGGCGGGCTTTAAGCCCGTCGTGACTTTGTTTCCCTGGTCACCCAATCGTCGCGATGAGTAACTTTTCGGAAATCCAAACCGCGGGAAGATGAGCAGACACGCCGGCGCAGCCGGCCTGTCGATGCAATCAGTAGGTCACATCCGGGTCGCGCTTGCGCGCAGAAGGAACCGTCAGGTTCCTTCTCATATTTACCCGATTGCGGGCCTGGCCCAGTCGTCCTCGGTGAGGCTGCCCAGCGCGGGGTTGAAGCAGGCGTCGAACGCCTCCTTCAGGGTCTGGGGGGTCAGGCGGGGCGGCTCCTGCCGGTAGTTGGCCAGGTCGACCAGCCTCGCGATCAGCGCGCGCGGGTGGGACCCGCGGAGCGGCTTCTTTCCGTACAGGTTGTTGAGCAGGTACCCGATCGCCTTCTCGTCGAACGACACGCCCTGGCGGTCGCACTCGTACCGGAGGATGCGGCCAAAGGCCTCGGGCGACGGGTTGCCGATGCCGATCTTGTACGCCATGCGGCGGAGGAAGGCCTCGTCGACGAGCTCGGTTGGGGAGAGGTTGGTCGAGAACACGACCTGGCACAGGAAGGGCAGCTCGATCTTGCGGCCGGAGGCAGACAGGTCGAGGTAGTCGACCTTCTTCTCCATCGGCACGATGAAGCGGTTCAAGAGCCGCATCGGCGGAACCTCCTGGCGGCCGAAGTCGTCGATCACGAACACACCTGCGTTCGCCTTCCACTGCAGGGGCGCTTCGTAGTACCGGTTGGAGCCGTCATACGTGAGGTCCAGCTGCTGCAGCTTGAGCTCGCCTCCGGCGACGACCACTGGGCGCTCCACCTTGACGAGCCTCCGGTCGATCGGCTGCTCGCCCTCCGCGATCTTGTGGTAGACAGGGTCGATCACCCGGATGATCTCGTCGCCGATGGCGACCGCATGAGGGATCTCGATCGGCGCGCCCATGAGCAGGGCCATGCGCTCGGTGATCGTGCTCTTGCCGTTGCCGGGGGCGCCGAAGATGAACAGCGACGCACGCGAGACCATGGCGCCGCCGATCTGGTCGATCACGTGCTGCTCCAGCTCGAGGGTGCCGAGCGCCTTCTTGAGCGCCGCGTCATTGACGTTGGCCTTGCCGATGACCTGCGAGCGCACGAGCTGGAGGTAGTCGTCGAAGTTGATCGGGCACGGACCCAGGTATCGGGTTTGAACGTTGGACATCTCGGCCGCGCGCTGCCGGCCCGCGCTCGACACGACGTAGTTCATGCGCACCGGGATGGGGCGCCCTTCGACGCCGGGGTCGTTCGAGAAGCCCATCGTGTCCATGAGCTGGGACTTCTGGAACTCTTCGATGATCGGCTGCAGGGTCTCGAACGGCAGCCCGAGGCGGGTCTCGATCGCCGCTCCGCTCAGCTGGTCCGCGAATGCGATCGTCCGCAGGAGAAGGCTGGCGACGAGGTCACGGCGTACGTGAAGGTCCTCCAGCCGCTTGGGTGCCTCGATCGCCCCGGTTTGCATCGGGCGCAAATATAGCAACCGCCGCACCGCTTAACACCCGCTTCGAACATCCGTATGTAGAATCCCGAGACAGGTGCCCGAATACGCAGCCCTCGATCTCGAAACGACCGGACTCGACCCGGCCCGAGATCGAGTGATCGAGGTGGGCGCGGTCGCATTCACCCCTGAGCGGGTCACGACGACTCTCGAGCGGCTGGTCGATCCCGGTCGCGCTGTGCCCGAAACCGTGCTCCGGCTGACCGGCATCAAACCTGAGGAGCTCCGTGGCGCCGCCAGCGCCGAATCCGCCCTGCGCGAGCTTGCCGACTTCCTGCGGGGGCGCCAGCCCGTCGGCCATGGGGCCCGGCTTGACGTGGATTTCCTGGCGGCGGCGGGCCTGTGGGACCCGGCTACAGAGATCCTCGACACCCTGGACTTGGCCCGCATCCTGCTGCCCTCGGCGGCAAGCCACAGCCTTCCCCTGCTGGCCACCGAGATGGGGTTCAACCAGCCCCGGCCCCACCGCGCGCTCGACGACGCCGACGCCACCCGCCAGCTTCTGCTCAGGCTGCGCGAGGAGGCGGCGGTGCTCGATGAGGCTTTGAAGGAGTCGATGCTCGCCCTGGTCGCGCCGTACGACTGGTCGATCGCGCGCTTCTTCGCGGACGCCCTGACCGCAGCCAACCCCGACCCGGATGGTGCGTCCACCGAGGTGGTCGACTCAATCCGGGGCAAAGCGGCGGAGAATCCTCCGGACGACCCGACTCTAGTAGCGGCCCTGCTCGGCCCCGACGGGCCGCTCGCAGGCCTGCTTCCCGGCTACGAGCACCGCGAGCCTCAGCTCCAGATGCTGCTGGCCGTCGCGCAGATCCAGGCTCGCGGGGGCACCCTGGTCGTCGAGGCCGGGACGGGTACCGGCAAGAGCCTGGCCTACCTCGTGCCTTCGATCGCGCGCGCCGTGCGCCATGGGGAGCGGGTGGTCGTGTCGACCAACACGCACACGCTGCAGGAACAGCTGATGGTCAAAGACCTTCCTGGCCTCCGTGAGTGGCTGCCGTGGGACTTCAAGGCCTGCCTGCTCAAAGGGCGGTCCAACTATGTTTCGCTGCGACGCTGGCGTCGATTCCTCGCGGAACCATGCAAGGACGCCGATGAGCTGAAGTTCAAGCTCAAGGTCCTGCTCTGGCTGCATACGACCTTGAGTGGCGACCGCTCGGAGCTTCGTCTCCACGGGCGCGAGGAGGTGCTCTGGGCGCACATCGCGTCAGACCCTCTCGACTGTGTTGGGATTCACTGCACGAAAGAGGACTGCTACGTCCATCGCGCGCGTGCGGAGGCGGAGGCTTCGAACCTGGTTGTGATCAACCACGCGCTCCTGCTCGCCGACGCGGAGGTGGGGGGAGGGCTCCTTCCCGACTTCGACCACCTCGTAGTCGACGAGGCCCACCATCTGGAAGACGCCGCGACCCGAGGCCTGCGACAAGAAGTTGACGGGCCCGGCCTTCTTGCGCTCCTCGAGCGCCTGGCTTCCGATTTCACCTCCCTACCGAGTGGGGAGGTCCCGCCAGGATCGCGGAGCGATTCTCGCGGGGGAGTGGGGAAGCCCTCCGGGCTGTTGGGAGAGCTCCGACGGCAACCGCATCTCGGCGCCTCGGATGAGGCGTTCGCTCGCGCGATACCGATGAGCCTTGCCGCCGGCGAGAGGGTCCGAACCCTCTTCGACCTCGCCAGGCGGTGGGTGGGCGCGAAGCTGTCCGAAACGGAACGCCGGGACGACTCGGTTCGCCTCACGCCCGCGTTGCGTCAAGAAATCCAGGGAGACGAGGCGTGGCCGTCGATGAGCGTCGCCGCAGAAAGCGCGGTGACGGCATTGACGGCGCTGGATGTAGAGCTGCGCCGAGCGGTGGCCGGCGTGCGCGACTGGCTGGGTGGTTCCGAGCCGGACCAGGGCATCCGTGAGCTCGAGATCATCCGCGGCCGGCTCGAGGCCGCGGCAAGCGTGGTCGACGAAGCAATGCTGACCCCCGATCCGAATCGCGTCTACTGGTTCACCCTGGTCGCGCGCACCGAGAACCTTGTCCTGCGCGCAGCCCCCATCAACGTCGGCTCCCTGCTGCGCGATCGCGTCTACGCCGACCGGCGCTCGACGGTGTTCACGTCGGCGACCCTGGCGGTGGGCGGCACGTTCGACTATTTCCGGTCAAGGGTCGGTCTCGGCCCCGAGGTCGAAGAGCTGATCCTGCCCTCGCCGTTCGACTTTCTCAACCAGGCGTTGGTCTGCCTGCCGGCGGACTTTCCGTCGCCCGAGCACGAGACTTTCGACCAGCAGGTCGAGGAGGTCATCGCATCCGTCGCGCGCCGCGTCGGCGGTCGCACGCTGGTCTTATTCACGTCACACCGGCAGCTGCGCGACGTCCATACCGCGTTGAAGCACCGTATCGACCTTGACGAGGTGTTGATTCTCGGCCAGGGAATCGACGGCCAGCGTCGCCAGGTCCTGAAGGCCTTCGAGGAGGCAGAGCGCCCGCTTCTGCTCGGCACGGCGAGCTTCTGGGAGGGCATCGACGTGCCTGGCGAACGGTTGAGCTGCGTGATCATGGTGCGCCTTCCGTTCCCCGTGCCGACCGAGCCCGTCTACGCGGCGCGGGCTGAGCAGGTCCGCGACGGCTTCGCGCAGCTCGCGCTTCCCCAGGCGGCGCTGCGATTGAAGCAAGGCTTTGGCCGCTTGATCCGGCGCTCGACCGACCGCGGCGCCGTGGTGATCCTCGACAACCGCATCCTGGGCCGCGACTACGGAAAAGCTTTCCTTGATGTCCTCCCGCCCGCCTCGCGCTTCGTCGGGCCGGCGACAGAGATCGCGCACAGAGTTGGGCAGTGGTTGGATCGGGCTTGAGCCGGTTGTATGTGGTTGCCACACCGATCGGCAATCTCGAAGACGTGAGCGCCCGCGCGCTCCGGATTCTCGGTGAGGTGGGGGCGATCGCCGCGGAGGACACGCGCGTCACGGCCAGGCTTCTCGCCCGGCACGGTATCCGCAAACCCTTCGTGAGCTATCGCGCCCCCGTCGAGCGCCGCGGCCTGCCGCGGGTGCTGGCGGAGCTCGACCGGCACGACGTCGCTCTCGTCAGCGACGCTGGGACGCCGACCCTGTCGGATCCCGGCCAGGCGCTGGTCACTGCGGCCTGGGCCGCGGGTCACACCGTGGTCCCAATTCCTGGACCCAGCTCGGTCACCGCTGCGCTCTCGGCCGCGGGCTATGGCGGCCCGGGCTTCACGTTCCTCGGCTACCTGCCGCGCAAGCCTGGCGACATACGGCGGCTGCTGGCAACGCTGATGAGCGATCCACGGCCTGCGGTTGCCTTCGAGTCACCGTACCGGATCAGGAAGTCGCTTGCGATCATCGCGGAGGCGATGCCCGAGCGCCACCTCACGCTGGCGCGCGAGCTGACCAAGCTTCACGAGCAGCTGCTGCGCGGCACCGCGTCCGAGGTGCTGGCCGCGCTCGCCGACCCGGCGCGCGGCGAGATTACCCTTGTGATCTCAGGTGGATAAGAGAAGAACGGTTCTCGTCGCGCCCGCGTGGCCTTACGCCAACGGGCCTCGCCACATCGGCCACGTGGCCGGCTTCGCGGTGCCCGCCGACGTCCTCGCGCGTTTCGAGCGCCTGCGTGGGTCGCGAGTGCTCATGGCGAGCGGAACCGACGAACACGGCACGCCCATCACGTACGAGGCCGATAAGCAAGGCGTGGCGCCGCGCGAGTTCGCCGACCGCAACAACGCGCTGATCGTCGAGGACCTGCGTCGCCTTGGCATGACCTACGACGTCTTCACGCGCACCACAACAGCCAATCACTACCGGACGACACAGAAGCTGTTCCTGACCCTGTACGAGAAGGGCTACCTCGTCAAAGAAAAGCTGATGGGCGCATTCGATCCCGCCTCGAGCCGCACGCTGCCCGACCGCTACATAGAAGGCACGTGCCCGATCTGCGGCTACGCGGATGCGCGTGGCGACCAGTGCGACAACTGCGGCAACCAGCTGGATCCGATCGACCTTATCAATCCGCACCAGCGCGGCAGCGATGCACCTGTGGAATTTCGCGAGACCGAGCATTTCTTTTTCGATCTGCCCGCCTTCGGCGAGCAGCTGAAGGACTGGATCGAGCAGCACGACAGCTGGCGTCCCAACGTGCGCAAGTACTCCCTCGAATACGTACGCAACCTCAAGCGCCGCGCCATCACCCGCGACCTGGATTGGGGAGTTCCAGTCCCGCTGCCGGACTGGGAGGACAACCCGCACAAGAAGATCTACGTCTGGTTCGACGCGGTCATCGGCTACCTCTCGGCGTCCATCGAATGGGCCGTGCAGCGCGGTGAGCCGGACTCCTGGAAAGATTGGTGGCAGAATCCGGACTCCTGGCACTACTACATCATGGGTAAGGACAACATCACCTTCCACACGGTGATGTGGCCGTCGATCCTCATGGGCATCAGTGACGAGACGCAGAGATACAGACTGCCCGACGACATCGTCGCCAGCGAGCACCTGCACATGGAGGGCCAGCGGCTTTCCACCAGTCGCGGCCATGTCATCTACGTCAGCGACGTGCTGGACCGGTACGACGCCGACGCGCTGCGCTACTACCTGATGATCGCCGGGCCCGAGAACCAGGACACGGACTTCACATGGTCGGAGTTCGTGAGACGCAACAACGACGAGCTGGTGGCGACGTGGGGCAACCTCGTGCACCGCACGCTCGTCAACGCGCACCGGAACTTCGGAGCGGTGCCTGAGCCGCACAGGCTCACCGACCCGGACCAGAAGTTGATCAAAGAGATCGAAGACGCGTTGGACCAGGTCGCGTTGCAGCTTGGCCAGGCCCGTTTTCAAATGGCGCTGAAGAGTGCGATGGCGATGGCCGCGAAGGTCAACGTGTACCTGGGGACAGAGCAGCCCTGGCACACGATCAAGACGGACCGTGAGAGGGCCGGCACCGTGCTCTACGTCGCGCTCCGCTGCGTCGACAACCTCAAGACCATGTTCACGCCCTTCCTGCCCTTCTCCTCGCAGAGGCTGCACCAGATGCTCGGCTACGACGACGTCATCGCCGAGCAGCCGGAGGTGCGCGAGGTCGTCGAGGAAGGAGGGGCGTCGCACTCCGTCCTGACCGGTGACTACGCGAGCGAAAATCGCTGGCGGCCTTCCCAGCTCCCGCCCGGCCGCAAGCTTCCAGTGCCCGTGGCACTTTTCAAGCGACTGGACGACGTGGTCGAAGAGGAAGCGGCATCTTCGTAGACACGCATCTCCACCTCGAGGAGCTGGGCGAGCCGAACGAGGTGGTCGAGCGCGCGGTCGGCGCAGGCGTGACGCGAATGATCGCGATGGGCGTTGACCTGCCACGAAGCCGTGGCGCCGTCTCGCTGGCCAATCGCTTCCAGGAGGTGTGGGCTGGGGTCGGGCACTACCCGCTCGAGGAGTCCGCGCCCGACGTGGCCGCGCTGCGGGATCTCGCGGCGGACGAGATGGTGGTGGCGATAGGGGAGATCGGCCTCGACTTCGAGCACGTCGGCGGTCCCGACCACGGATCGCAGAGGGACCGACTGGATGAAATGTTCACCCTCGCGCTCGAGCTCGATCTGCCCGTGTCGGTCCACAACCGTGGTGCTGATGCCGAGGTCGCCGACGCAATCTCCAGGCATCGAGGGCTCCGGGGCGTCATGCACTACTTCGCCCTCGAGTGGAACTGGGCGGAGCGCTTCCTGGACCTTGGGTTCTACCTGTCTTTCGCGGGGTTGATCACAAGGCCGAGCCGAACAGCGCTTCGCGAGGTCGTCAAAAGATGCCCCGCCGATCGATTGCTGCTCGAGACCGACTCACCTTACGGAAATGCTCAGAAGCGAATGGGCGTCCCAAATCGGCCCGAATACCTGCTCGACACGGCAGAGGTTGTGGCCGAGCTGCGCGGCGTGAGCCTGAGCGAGCTCGCGGAACAAGAAAAGCTGAATGCTTACGCGCTGTTTCTCAAGATGAAGTGATCGACCCGGCCGACGCCCATCAGCTGGACCAGCTGCTGCGCCGCCATCGCATCGACTTGAAGCACTCGCTCGGGCAGAACTTCCTCACCGATCCAGGGGTGCGGGATGCCGTCGCCGAGCAGGCCGCGCTCGAGTCGGAGGACGAGGTGCTCGAGGTCGGCGCCGGCGTTGGGACTCTGACAGTGGCTCTTGCGCCTCGGTGCCGCCGCGTGGTGGCGGTCGAGCTCGACGGGCGGCTCATACCAGCGCTGCGAGAATCGCTGGCCGGTCTCGAGAACGTCGAGGTCGTACGGACGGACATCCTGCGTTTCAACGTGCGCTCGGCTTTCCCGGACGGGCAGGAGATCGTCACGGGCAACATCCCCTACAACCTCACCGGCGCATTGATCCGCAAGCTGCTGGACGATCCACCGAGGCCGCGACGGCTCTCCCTGGTCGTGCAGAAGGAGGTGGCGGAGCGCTGGACCGCGGCGAGCGGCGCGAGCCTTGCCACGGTCGCCGTCCAGGTGTTCGCCGAAGCCCGGCTCCTTTTCGCCATCCCCGCGGCCGCCTTCACGCCGGCGCCGCGAGTGGATTCGGCGCTCGTTCGGCTAGACGTTCGCGAGCGGCCGGCGGTCAACGTCGACGACCTCCCGGCGTTCTTCCGTTTCGTGGAGGCCGTCTTCCAGGGTCGCCGGAAGCAGCTCGGTGGAACGTTGGGCCGGATCAGTGGCATCGGCAGCACTGCCGCCGGCGCGCGCCTTCGCGAGGCTGGGATCGATCCAGAGCGCCGCCCGCAGACACTCAGCCTGCGGGAGTGGGAGGCGCTTTATAAGGAGTTTCAGAGCCCCGGAGGCTAATCTCTAGCGCCGGTGGAGCAGCCAATCCGGTTTCCGGTCGAGGGCACGGGTGGTTTCCGAGCGGTCCTGCGACACACCGCGTTCAGGAACATCTGGTTCGCGCAGCTCGCCGCGCAGCTCGCGGACAAGTTCCTGCTCTTCTCGCTGATCATCCTCGCGTACCACATCTCCGGCGGCAGCACTCCGGTTGCGATCACGCTCCTCACCTACACGGTCCCCGCTGTTTTGTTCGCGCCGCCCGCCGGGGTCATCGCGGATCGCATGGATCGCAAGCAGATCATGATGTGGGCCAACTTCGGCCGCGCCGGCATCGTCGCGCTCATCCCGCTCGCAGCGCTTGTTCCCGGCCTGAGCGGCGATTTCGCGCACCTGCTGCTGATCACGCTCGTCTTCTCGGCAGTCGGGCAGCTCTTCGGGCCCGCCGAGGCGGCGGTCATCCCGACCATCCTTCCTCGTTCGGCCCTCATTACCGCCAACTCGATGGCGCTGCTCACCATGGTGCTGACGCTCGTCGTCGGGGGAGCGCTCGCGCCGGTGATCTCGAGGATCGACCTCTACGCGCCCTACTGGTGCGCCGTCGTGCTGCTGCTCATCGGCGGGACCCTGATCTTCGCCTCGGACATCCCACACCTTCAGCCGACGACCGAACCTCCCGTCGCGGACAGCCGCAACCGCTTCCACATCATGGTGGTCGACATCAAGGAGGGAATCGATGCGCTGCGCGCATCGCGCGGCCTGATGCTCGCCTTTGGCCAGGTGAGCATCGCGGTGCTCGTGCTGTTCATGCTTTTCGCGCTGGCGCCCGCTTATGTAAGCAGGGTGCTCGGCATCAACGCCCAGGACACCTACGTGATTCTCGGGCCCGCGACCGGAGGCGCGATTCTCAGCGCGCTGCTGCTCGGCCAGTTCCTCCGCAACCTGGATCGGACGCGCGTGCTGGCGGGCTCGCTGCTCGCCAACGGGGTGACCCTGCTCGCGCTCGCCGCGGTGCCGGAGGCGATGGCCCAGTTTCCCGCCCTGCAGGTTCACAACCGGATCACGTCGGCCTCCTTCAGCTTCCTGCTCGGCGTCGAGTTCGGCGCGATCATGATCCCGGCGATCACTTACCTGATGGAGTCGACCAGCGACGAGATCCGCGGCCGCATCTTCGCGCTGCTCTACATGGTCATCAACGGGGTCACCGCCGTGCCCGTGCTCGTCGCCGCCGCGCTGTCCGACACCATTGGCACGGCGCATGTCATCGGCGGGCTCGGGACCTTGCTGGCGGTGGGCGGCGTCGCGATCATCGCGGCCTCGAGGCGCGCTGTCCGGCCACCATCAGAACCACGACCGCAAGCACCACCAGAACCAGACCCCCAAGGCCAATCGCTCGAATGATCGCCTCCAGTAGCGGGAGGTTGCTTCCCAGCAGGTAGCCGGCGATGCCGACGGCCGTGGCCCAGGCGAGGCCTCCCAGGGCGCTGAACATCTGGAAGCGCCAGAACGGCATGCGGGCCATGCCGGCGAGCATCGATCCCCACGTGCGCAGACCGAGCACGAAGCGCGCCGCGAGGATCGCTTTGTCGCCGTGGCGGGCAAAGAACAGCTCCGAGCGCGCGATGTGCTCCGGGCGGATCCGGAAGATGCTTCCGAATCGTTCGACGAATGGGCGCCCGCCCTTGAATCCGAGGAGGTAGCCGATGTCCCCACCGGCCGTCGCGCCGAGAAAACCGAACAGGATGACCAGCACGATCGAGTGGTGCCGCGCGGCCGCCCAGGCCGAGGCCGCCAGTAGAAGGATCTCGCCGGGAAACGGAATGCCGGCGCTCTCGATGAGGATTCCGAGTCCCGCCGCCGGATAACCGAGAGCGTCGACTATCGCAGTTGGATTCAAGGCTATCTCCCCTCCCCCGTAAGGGGGAGGGTGGCGCGCCCGCGCCGGGTGGGGGGCGACTCGAGCGTGTACAAGGCGTCCATATACTGGACGACCCTGATGGTCGAGTACGGCGAGCACGAGGCGACAGACGATCCGCTGCAGGTGCTGCGGCATTCGGCCGCGCACCTTCTCGCCGCGGCGGTGGTGGAGCTGTACCCCGACGCGAAGTACGGCATCGGCCCAGCGGTCCAGGACGGCTTCTACTACGACTTCCAGTTCAGCAAACCGGTCTCGCAGGCTGACCTCGGCACCATTGAATCCCGCATGCGCCGCATCGTCAACGAGGACCGGCCGTACGTCCACGAGACGCTGTCGCGCGCGGACGCGATCGAAGAGTTTCGCAAGCGCGGCCAGGATTACAAGCTAGAGCTCATAGCCGACAAGGTCGAGGGCGATGAGGTGAGCGTGTACCGCACCGGCGATTTCCTGGACCTGTGCCGGGGACCGCACGTGAGGTCGACGCGCGACCTGAAGGCGTTCAAGCTCCTGCGCGTCGCCGGCGCGTACTGGCGTGGCGATGAGAAGAAGCCGCAGCTCACCCGCATCTATGGCACGGCATGGCAGACACCGAAAGAGCTCGAGGACTACCTCAAGTTCATCGAGGAAGCCGAGAAACGCGACCACAAGAAGCTGGGGAAGGAGCTGAAGCTCTTTGCCCTCGACGAGCGCGTCGGCCTCGGGCAGGTGATCTGGCTGCCGGACGGCGCGACGATCCGCCGCGAGCTGGAACGCTGGATTGTCGACGAGGAGCTGAAGCGCGGCTATCGCCACGTGGTCACGCCTCACCTGGCCAAGCTGGACCTGTACAAAAAGAGCGGCCACTGGCAGCTGTTCCACGACACGATGTACCCGCCGATTCGTTTTGAGGATGGCGAAGAGCTCGAGCTTCGACCGATGAACTGCCCGCACCACATCCTGGTCTACGACCAGGATCTTCACAGCTATCGCGAGCTTCCCCTGCGAATCGCCGAGCTGGGACAGAACTACAGGCTCGAGAAGTCAGGTGAGCTGATGGGCATGGTTCGCGTGCGTTCGTTCAACCTGAACGACGCGCACATCTTCTGCACGCCCGATCAGGTAATCGCGGAAGTGCGCGGCGCTATTGAGCTGGCCAACTACTTCATGTCCACGCTCGGCGTGGAGGACTACTGGTATCGGCTCTCGATACGCGACAACGTGAAGACAAAATGGGCAGGTACAGATGAAGAATGGGAGAGCGCCGAGGCTTCGCTCAAAGAGGCGCTCGAGAGCCTGAACCTTCCTTATAAGGTTGGTGTTGGCGAGGCGGCGTTCTATGGGCCCAAGATCGACTTCCAGGTCAAGGACGCTCAGCGCCGCGAGTTCACCAACAACACGGTCCAGGTGGACTATCAGCTGCCCAAGAAGTTCGAGCTCGAATACGTTGCGGAGGATGGCTCGCGACAGAGGCCGGTCATGATCCATCGCGGCGCGTTCGGCGCGTTCGAGCGTATGACCGCCTACCTCATCGAGCAATACGCCGGCGCATTCCCAACCTGGCTGCACCCGGTGCAGGTGATCGTGATCCCGATTACGGATGCACAGCACGAATACGCCACCAAGGTCGCGGATCGACTGCGCTCGCTGCGGCTGCGGGTCGAGGTCGATGACCGCGCGCAAAAGATGCAGCGCAAGATCCGTGACGCGCACGCGCGCAAGGTGCCCTATATGGCGATCGTCGGCGCCCGCGAGGCGGAGACCGAGCACGTCAACGTACGCGACCGGTCCAACCAGGAGGTTGAGACTTCGCTGGATTCGTTCGCGAGCATGGTCGCCACCGAGGTCGCCGAACGCCGCCGCTGACCATAAGGGGTCCCCGCGAATCACGGGGTCCCCGCGAACTCACGGCGCAGCCTCAGAGTTCGCGGGGTTTAGTCACGCCGAAGGCTCTGACTTCGTGGGGTTGTCCGTCAGCGGCTGTAAAGCTGGATCGTGATTTCCGTGTAGCCGACCTTCGCCACAAGGTCGACGGTTCCCGAGGTATTCGCCCGCTTGACATTGCGAAAGGCGATGTGCCCGCTGCCCGCGTCGCTCGCGTTTACCTGCCAACCGCCGGCGCTGAGCTGGTTTTGGTAGAAGTCGAATACCACGGATGCACTGTCTTCGCCCGGATTGAACCGACGATCGGCATCTTTCACGTGAAACACCATGTTGCAGGAGCTGCCGGGAGTGGTTCCGTTGAGCTCAAACGAGTAGTTGGCGATGGTCGCACCTGGATAGCTCGGGAAGTCAGACGGAAGGCAGGTGTAGTGCTTGAAGCTGTTGTAGAGAGAGACGGCGCCGAGGCCGGCTCCGGCGAGAGCGAGCACGAGAACAAGGGCGCACCCACCCAAGACCCACCAGATGCACCCTCGCGAGCGCCGCTGCTGAGCCAGCGGCGCCGGTGGCACCTGGGACACGGGCCCATTGTGGGTGCGGGCGCTAGAGCCCGCCGGGTAAGCGCCCGGCGCAGTCCCCCTGTGTGGCGACTGGAACCACCTTGCCGGTGGTGATGTCTCCAACGCTCGGTTGGTGCTGGACGTCGCCGCCCGAGAGGAGATGAGTGTTGTCGATCCAACCGCACGCGGCGAGAGTGGCCGCAGCGTTAGTCGGAAGGATCGTGGTGATCGGGGCGCCGGATTCTGCGATGGCAACCAGAGCGCCGTCGGGCGAGAGGTAGGCCGGGGTCGCCCCTGAGATCGGGTACGAATGCGCGGCGGCTCCGGTCCAGTCAAGCACGCTCAGCTGGGCAAATGCCGTGGTGTCCTCACACACCGCGCCCGCCGGAGAGGGCGGCCCGGCGATCACGCAGCTGGCACCCCCGACGGTGAAGCGGCGGAATGCCGTCTTCGGGTCGACGACGTGGAACTCCTGAGGCCCGCAGCAAAACGGTCCGCCGCCCTGGGTGCAGGCGGGAACCTTGGCCACCACCAGGCTGGTGATGCCGTGCCAGCCGGTCGGCCACAGCGTGTAGGCGCCCGACTGGCTGAAGAGCAAGAGCTGAGAGCCTCCGGGCTGCAGCTGGTACATGTACAGCCGCGATGTCGCTCCGCTCGACGTGAAATCGATCACGACTACGGCCATCAGGGCGTCGTCCGGGCTGACCGCGAATGTGCTTCGTCGAGATGGTCCGATCGGAAGATTGACCACCGGGGCGGTGACCCCGGAGTCGGGGGAGAGGGTGCGCACGGCTCCCAACGCGTCCATGTAGTACAGGCGGGAGTTGCTCGCGCTCACGGGGAGAGGGGTGACCGCGGCCAACGCGTCCGCGCAGCTCACCGGGCTGGGGGTGCTTGCCTGCGCGCTCGCGACGACCCTGCCGTCGATTCCGACCAAGCTCACCGTGTAGTTGCTGCTGCTGAGGGGACTCACGAGCACGCCGTACGCCCCAGTCACGGGCGCGGGCGACGGGCTCTGCGAGGACGCGGAGGGAGAGGTTGTCCGGGACGAGCTGGCCGCAGGTGACGGCGAGCGCCCTGTGCCTGAGCCGGGCAGGCTGCAAGCTCCGGCCAGGGTGGCGACCACTAGAGCGAGCGCGAACGCCCCGAGTGTCATGTTGGGTCGCGGCATTCCGTTCACAGGCTCGGAAATCAAAGCATTTAAGCCAACGCCACTTTGCGCATCGGGTTACGTTTCCGGTACGATCCTGCACCTGAAGCAGGGCACCGACCCTCACCCTCAGGGCATTGCTCGAAAGGGTCGCGGTTGTGGCGGATGGCTTCAGGCCGTCCGTTTTGTTTTATTTAGCCGAATTGGAGGAATAGCAGGACCCTGAATTTGCCCGAGGTAGAGTCTCATCGCGTTTAAAGAGCTGAAGATCAACGATCAGATCCGCAGCTCGGAAGTGCGGTTGATCGATGACCAGAACAACCAGTTGGGAGTGCTCTCTCTCGACGCCGCTCTGCGCATCGCAAGCGAGAAGGGACTTGACCTCGTTGAGGTGGCGCCGCAAGCGAGCCCGCCAGTCTGCCGCCTGATCGACTACGGACGCTACAAGTTCGAGACGATCAAGAAGGAGAAGGACCAGCGCCGCAAGCAGAACGTCACGAAGCTGAAGGAGATGAAGCTGCGACCCAAGGTGGCCGAGCACGATTTCCAGACGAAGTTCAAGGGTTTGAAGCAGTTCCTCGAAGCAGGAGAGAAAGTTAAGGTGACGATCATGTTCAGGGGCCGCGAAATGGTCCACCAGGACATCGGCCGGCGGATTCTCGACCGGGTCGCGGATGACGCGAAGCCGTTCGCTGTCGTCGAGCGCGCGCCGCTGCTCGAGGGCAAGAACCTGTTCATGATCCTCGCACCAAGCCGCCAGGCGGCACCGGCGGTGCCCGTGGCGCCGGCGGCCAAGGAGACGGCAACCACCAGTGCCTAAGATCAAGACCCAGAAGGGCATCTCCAAGCGCATCCGCGTCACGGGCACCGGGAAGCTCATGCGCGCCAGCTCTCACAAGAGCCACCTGCTCGAGCACAAGTCGCAGAAGCGAAAGCGCGGCTACGAGAACGAGCAGTCGGTGGCCAAGGCTGACCGCAAGACGGTGCGCCGGGCGTTGGGGCTCTAGAGATGGCACGGGTCAAGCGAGGCGTTCCCGCCCATCGCCGCCACAAAGCGATCCTCGATCGCGCCAAGGGCTTCCGCCTCTCCAAGAAGCTTCTGTTCCGCCCCGCCAACGAGGCGGTGCTGCACGCGCTTTCGTACGCGTTTCGCGACCGCAGGCGCCGCAAGCGAGAGATGCGCCAGCTCTGGATCGCGCGCATCAACGCCGCCTCGCGACAGTCGGGGCTGCCTTACAACAAGCTCATGCACGGCCTTCGCCAGGCCGGAGTGGAGATCGACCGCAAAGTGCTGGCTGACCTGGCCGTGCGCGACAGCGGTTCCTTTGCCCGGCTGGTCGAGGTTGCCAAGAAAGCCCTTTAGGAGCCAACCGCGGCCGCGTCGGCGGATCTGCGGCGGCTATGCTCGCCGAATGCCAGTGTCGCCTCCTACGCGCGTTCGGTCACGCATCTACGCGATGCGCTCTCTCACGTGCTCGTCGGCTCCTGGGCCTCGGCGGCCTATCCACAGCAGCTCTCGCCGCCGGACCGCGGTTGGCTCCTGACCAGCTTCTGATCTCAAGCCCGGAAAACGAGATCGTCCGCCGTCTCCGGCGTCTCGCTCAACGGCGCGAGCCAGGGCATGTCCTCCTGGAGGGTCCCCGCGTGCTCTCCGAAGCCAAAGCGGCAGGCCTCGAGTTCGAGCTCATCGCCGCGCGCGAAGGCGACAGGCTGCCTTTCCACTCCGAGTCGCGCGTGACGCTGACTCCCGGTGCATTCCGTGCCGCGACGCAGACGGTGACTCCACAAGGCGTGATCGGCATCGCGTTAGTGCACGAGGCGTTGCCATCAGAAGCGATACAGGCCGCGCGTGAAGCCCATTGGCCGCTCATCGTGCTGGACCGCGTGCAGGACCCGGGAAATGTGGGCGCGATCTGTCGCACCGCGGCGGCCGCGGGCGCTCCGGCGGTCGTGGTGCTCGAAGGCACGGCGGATCCCTACGGCGCCAAGGCGGTGCGCGCGTCAGCGGGCAATGTCTTCCGATTGAAGGTGGCGCGCGCCCGCTGGAGTGATCTGGCGGGGCTCGAAGGTTACGGCGCGTCAGCCGCGGGGGGTGCGCCTCTGGCCGAGGCGCCGATAGAGTCTGCGGGGATGATCGTTCTTGGCAGCGAGACGCACGGGCTTTCCCGTAAAGACCTGAAGCTGGTCACAGTGCCTCTTATGGAGGGTGTCGAATCGCTGAACGTGGCCGCCGCCGCCGCGCTCATCCTCTTCGAAGTCAGGCGGAGGCTGGGGGCATGAGCGATCCGTCAGCACTCAGCGGCCAGGCGCTCGCGGCGATTGCGAAGGCGCAGACCAGGGCCGAGCTCGACGCGATCGAGATCGAGTACCTCGGGCGCAAGAGCGGCCAGATCAGCAGCCTTCTTTCGGGTATCGGCAAGCTCGACCCTGCGCAGCGCGCAGCGCTCGGCCAGGCGGCCAACGAGGCGAAGAAGGCAATCGAGGCGGCGCTCACCACGCGGCGAGCAGAGCTCGAAGGAGCCCGACTCGCTGACATCGCCGAGACGGAAGCGATCGACATCACGTTCCCCGGGCCGCCGCTCGGACGAGGTCACATCCACGTCCTCACGCAGGTCCGGCGCCAGATCGAAACCATCCTGGAGAGCCTGGGGTACCAGGTCGAGCAAGGGCCCGAGGTGGAGACCGAGTGGTACAACTTCGAGGCCCTCAACCTGGGCGCCGGCCATCCCGCCCGAGAGAACTGGGATTCCTTTTATTTCACGCCGGAGCTGCTGTTGCGGGCGCACACGTCTCCGGTGCAGATCCGTGCTATGCAGCGCATCAAGGAGCCGCCGATCTACATCATTACGCCCGGTCGCGCCTACCGTCGAGACCCGCCCGAGGCGACGCGCCTACCGTATTTCAGCCAGGTCGAGGGGCTGGCGATCGACAAGGCCCTGACCGTGGGCGACATGAAGGGCACGCTGCTCTACATGATCCAGTCCCTATACGGAAAGGAACGCAAGGTGCGGGTCCGCCCAAGCTACTTCCCGTTCACCGAGCCGAGCTTCGAGTTCGACGTCACGTGTGGGATCTGCAACGGCATGGGATGCAAGAGCTGCCGCCACAAGGGCTGGCTCGAGGTGGGGGGCTGCGGGATGGTCCATCCGCAGGTGCTCCGCAACGGCGGGATAGACCCCACCGAGTGGAACGGCTACGCGTGGGGATTCGGCATCGAGCGCATGGCGATGCTCAAGCACGACATCGACGACATCAGGCTGTTCTACGAATCCGACCTTCGCTTCCTGGAGCAGTTCTAGCGCGATGAAGATCAGCTACGAATGGCTCGGTGACTTCGTCGATCTGGCCGACGTCTCACCCAAGGACGCCGCTGAAGTCCTGACGCGGCTTGGCCTCGAGGTGGAGTCGCTGACGCTGGTCGACCTGTCGCAGATCGTGGTGGGGAAGGTCCTCGAGCAGAAGAAGCACCCGAAGTCCCGTAACGACCTCTGGGTGCACCAGGTTGACCTCGGTGGCGGCCGGGTTCAACAGATCATCGCCGGCGCGCCGAATGCAGTGCCCGGCACGCTCGTCCCGGTGGCGTTGCCCGGGACGACGGTGCCGAACGGGAAGCTGGTCAAGGACATGAACATCGCGGGATTGAAGGCCAGCGGGATGTTGTGCTCCGCCGAAGAGCTCCTTCTCGGCGACGACCACTCGGGCATCCTCATCCTCGACAGCGGAACGCCAGGCGAACCGCTCACGACCGTGATTCCCAACCACGCCGTCATGGAAATCGAGGTCACCTCCAACCGGCCCGACTGCATGGGACACCTTGGAGTCGCACGCGAGCTGGCCGCCGGCCTCGACCGCCCGCTCAAGCGAGACTTCATGCCGTCGTTCACGGGCACCGCGAACCCACCTGGTCGAGAGCTGATCAAGGTGACCATCGAGGACCCCGACCTGTGCAGCAGGTACATAGGCGGCGTGATCAAGGGCGTCAAGGTCGGTCCGAGCCCAGCGTGGCTTCAGCGCCGGCTCCGGGCGTGCGGAGTGCGGCCGATCAACAACATCGTCGACATCACCAACTACGTGCTGCTGGAGTACGCCCAGCCGTTGCACGTCTTCGACCTAACGAGGCTCGAGAGCGCTGAGCTCCAGGTTCGACGTGCGCACGATGGTGAGAAGCTGCTGTGTCTCGACGGCATCGTCCGAGAGCTGAACAGCGGGATGCTGGTGATCGCCGACGCAAAGCGACCGGTCGCGATCGCGGGGGTCATCGGGGGCGAGGAGACCGCCGTGACCGATGGCACCACTGACGTCCTGCTCGAGGCGGCCACGTTCAACGGTCCAAGCATCCGGCAGACCGCGCGAGCCCTCGGGTTGCGCACAGAGGCTTCTGCCCGATTCGAGCGGGGTCTGCCGCCTGAGCTCGCCCTGGCCGGAGCGAGGCGCGCCGCGGGGCTCATCGCCGAGCTCGCGGGCGGGTCGGTGCACCGGGAGTGGCCCGACGTATACCCGCGGCCGCAGGAGCCCGTACGCGTGAGACTCAAGCCGTGGCTGGTGGACGAGGTGCTGGGTGCGCATGTCCCGCTTCAGGATGCCGAGGCGATCCTGATTCGTCTGGGATTCCATGTGAAGGTGATGGGCGACGGCGAGTGGGACGTGCTCCCTCCCGTGTTTCGACTCGACGTGACGATTCCCGAGGACCTCGTCGAAGAGGTCGGCCGTGTGTTCGGCTACGACCGCGTGCCGCCGACGTTGCCTGGGCGGCGCCACGACCGGTGGACCCCGCTCGTCCCCAGCATCGACCGCCGCCTCGACGCGGCCCGCGAAGTGATGGCCGGATCCGGCTTCACCGAGACCTGGAATCCGGCGCTCGTCTCCGGCCGCAAGCTCGAGGCCCTGCGCGTCGCCGCCCACGCCATGCGCGTCTCCAACGCCCTGAGCGACGACATGGACACGCTGCGCACCTCGCTGCTGCCCTCGCTGGTCGATTCTGTGGCCTTGAATCGCGATCGCGGACGCGACGAGGTCCGAATCTACGAGATCGCATCCGCGTTCCTCGCCCGGGTGGGAGAGAAGAACAGCCAGCCCGAGGAACCGCTGCGGCTGGCGGCCATCGCTACGGCGGGCAGCACCGCAGATTCAGGACGTGCGGCCTTCTATGCGCTCAAGTCGGTGCTGGGGGGTTGCCTGGAGGCGCTGTCGGCGCCGCCGGGCACTTATCAACGCGGCGCGGCGGAGCTCTTTCATCCCGGCCGGTGTGCGGCCGTGACCCTGGAGGGACGGCAGCTCGGCTACCTGGGGGAGCTGCATCCGACGGTCGGGGCGGCTCTGAAGGTCGAGGGTCGGCTGGTCGCCTTCGAGATCGACGTCGAGCCGGTTCTTGCGCTCTCCCGAATACCCCGCGGGCAGCCCCTGCCGAGATTCCCGGCGGTGGAGCGCGATCTCGCCGTGGTCGTCGAGGAGCATGTCACTGCAGGCTCCCTCCTGGCGGCGATCAAAGAGTCGGCTGGGGATCTCCTGGAGAATGCGCGGGCCTTTGACGAATACCATGGCAGCCAGGTTCCTGAAGGGCACAAGAGCATCGCCTTCACCTTGACTTTCCGAAGCCCCGAGCGCACCCTGACGGACGCCGAAGTGGACAAAGTGATGACAGAGATCAAATCGACGCTGGAAAAGCGACACGAGGCGAGGTTCCGCTCGTGAGCGTTTCGCAAGTCTGGATCGCGCCTCCCGTCAACTCGAGAGAGCTTCTCAAATGACCTGGATCGACCTCACCTCCGTCGTGCTGATCATCGCCTACGGCGTGGGCGGGTTCTTCACCGGTGTGGTTCGGCGCCTGATCGGATTCATAGCTGTCTACGTCGCCCTGCTGGCCGCGACCAACATGGGTCTCCAGGCGGGGGGAATCCTGCAGCAAACGTCCAACTTCGAGACGCCAGACGGCAGGATCTATGGATTCTTCGGAATCGTGCTCGCCGTGCTCGTGATCGTCGAAGGCGCGACTCAGCTCGCCCACAGCCAGATCCAGATCCCGGCGCTCGCGTTGAACCGCACCCTTGGCGCCATCGTCGGTGTAATCACCGGCGTGTTTCTGATAGTTGCCTGCGTCTATGAGCTTGGGGCCGCGGGCAATCCGTTCGGCGGCTCCACGCTGGATCCGCTGCAGCAGAAGATCCGCGACGGCTACAACGGCTCGCACGTCATCGTTCCACTCGTGAAAGCCATCGACAAGCCGATCATCGGCCTCTTCGCGCCGGCGCTTCCGAGCGACCCGCAGATTTACTTCGGCCCCGGCCCAGTCAACCCCTAGCGGCAGGTGAGCTCTCAGTTTTTTGAACGCCTGCGCGAGCGGGCGGTGCAGATCCACGTCGCGGAGCACCTTCAGGCTCGCCTCGACCGCGGCGAGAAGCTAAGGGTCAAGCTCGGCCTCGACCCAACTGCGCCCGACCTGCACGTGGGCCACCTTGTGCTGTTCGACGTGCTGCGCATGTTTCAGGACGAGGGTCACACGGTGGTGGTGATCATCGGGGACTACACGGCGCAAATCGGAGACCCGAGCGGGAGGTCCGAGACGCGGCCGGTTCTGACGGCAGACCAGGTGGCCGCCAACGCCGAGACGTATTTCGAGCAGGTGGACCTCGTGCTAGATCGCAAGCGGATGGAGGTGCGCCACAACTCCGAATGGCTCGCGCCGATGACGGCCGCCGACATCCTCCGGCTGCTGGGCAAGGCCACCCTGCAGCAGGTGCTGCAGCGTGAGGACTTTACGGACCGGATCAAGTCCGGCGCCTCCATTGGCGCGCACGAGATCCTCTATCCGTTCAACCAGGCATACGACTCGGTCGCGGTCAACGCCGGCATCGAGATCGGCGGCACCGATCAACTTTTCAACCTGCTCTTCGGGCGGGAGATTCAGAAGGCGTACGGGCAGGAGCCGCAGGACATCGCGGTCTTCCCGCTGCTCGAGGGCACCGACGGGGTCCAGAAGATGAGCAAGTCCCTGGGCAATTACATCGGGCTAACCGAGCCGCCCGAAGAGATCTACGGCAAGACGATGTCGATTCCCGACCCGCTGATCGAGAAGTACCTGCGCCTCATCTCAGGACTCAGCCCATCAGAGGTCGATGCGACGCTGAAGCTCAAGCCGCGCGACGCGAAGGCCGCCCTGGCCCGCTCGCTCGTCAAGCGACTTCACGGCGAGAAAGCTGCAGCCCTCGCCGAGGAAGCCTTCATGAGGCAGTTTGTCCGCAAAGAGGAGCCCGCTGCCGTCGAGGAGCACGCCGTCGCCGGCCCAACCGACATTGTCACCTTGCTGGTAGAGATGGGCATCGCAAAGAGCCGAAATGAGGCGCGGCGCCTCGCCCAACAGGGTGGCGTCCGCAAGAATGGGGAGAAGGTTGACGAGAATGCGAAGGCGACAGCGACCGACGTCATCTCTGCGCGCCGGCGGTATATCCGACTGAAGTGAATTAAAATGGACGAAAGAATGTTCCCACCCCACGAAATCTTCGATTTCGCGGGGACCCCGGGAGTGTGCTGTGGTTGTACCTCGGGGCTCCTTGCGTAATGTCTGGTCACTCGAAATGGGCGGGCATCAAGCACAAGAAGGCCATCGTCGACGCCAAGCGAGGCCAGGCGTTCACGCGCGCCAGCCGTGAGATCACCATCGCCGCGAAAGAAGGTGGTGGCAATAACGACGGCAACTTCCGCTTGCGCCTCGCGATGCAGAAGGCGCGTGAGATCAACATGCCCACCGACAAGATCCAGAACGCAATCAAGCGGGGGACGGGGGAGCTCGCCGGCGAAAGGCTCGAAGAGGTGCGGTACGAGGGCTACGGACCCGCGGGCGTCGCTGTCATGGTCGACGCAGTAACCGACAGCCGCAATCGAACCGGCGCGTCCATCCGCCACCGCTTCGCCAAGCTGGGCGGCAACCTCGGCGAGCCGAACTCCGTCGGTTGGATGTTCGAGCGCAAGGGCGTGATCGCCGCGAACGCGGGCAAGCACGACCCCGAAGAGGTCGGTCTCGCGGCGATCGAGGCGGGCGCCGACGACGTGCAGGTTGACGGCAACTCGGTTGAGATAACGACGCCGCCCAACAACTTCGAGAAGGTGAAGTCGGCGGTGGAGCAGCTCGGCGTCACGATCGACAACGCCGAGATCACGATGCAGCCCAAGCAGACCGTGGCGGTCGAAGAGGACAAAGCCGCGGCGGTGCTCAGGCTGATGGAATCACTGGAAGAGGACGACGACGTCCAGCAGGTCTACGCCAACTTTGACATCCCAACACACGTCCTAGAACGAGTCTCAGCACAGGTATGAGGCGTAGAAACTGATGGATAAATGCCGGACGCTCGTAACGGACTGATCCTAGGCATCGATCCCGGGCTCGCAAGCACTGGCTTCGCGCTGCTTTCGGAACCCAACCTGGTTCTTTCCTGCAGCACTGTCATCACGCGCCCCGGACGCGACGGTGAACGGCTCGTGGTGATCACGCGTCACTTGCGGGAACTCCTTGACGCAAACCCACCGGACGAAGCGTCGCTCGAAGAGCTGTTCATGGGCCGCAACGCGACGAGCGCGGTGGCGGTGGCGCAAGCGCGCGGGGCCATCCTGGCCGTCCTCGAAGAACGCGGCGTGCCGGTGTTCGAGTACAAGCCGAGTCAGGTCAAGATCATCCTCACCGGCTACGGCAACGCCGACAAAGCCCAGATCGCGCGAATGCTGTCGGCTCAGGTGAAGCTTCCGGAGGGTCGCCTCGACGAGCACGCGCGAGACGCGATCGCGATCGCCATCTGCCACGCCCGCAGCCGCCGCTTCACAAGAGCCGCTGCAAGGTGATCGCACACCTCACCGGAGTCGTGAGACGCGCGGGTCCGGACTTCGTGGTCGTCGACGTCGGCGGCGTGGGATACATGGTCAGCGTCTCGACGTCGACGCGCCAGCTCCTGCCGCCACCGGGAGGAGACATCGAGCTGCACATTCACACCCATGTGCGAGAAGATCAACTCGCCCTATACGGATTCGCCTCGGCCGCGGAGCTGGACATGTTCGAGATGCTGATCCAGGTCGATGGCGTGGGCCCGAAGGTGGGGCTCAACATCCTCAGCGCCGCAAGCCTCGAGGTCTTGAAGAGGGCGATCGTGAGCGAAGACCCCGCGCCGATCAGGCGCGCAACCGGCGTCGGTCAGCGCACAGCGGCGAAGGTGATCATCGAGCTCAAGCCGCGCCTCGACGCTGTGGCAGAGCTCGAGGCCGTGCCGCGCGCGGCTGCGCTCGCGGGCGACGGCGTGGTGCCGAAGGCTGTCGAGTCGGCGCTTCGCAACCTCGGGTTCTCGTCCCAGGAAGCGCGCGTGGGAATCGATTCGGTGGACTGGAAATCAACGCCCGACACCCAGGAGGCGCTCGCCGTCGCGCTCAAAGCGTTGGGACAGGGAGCTCGACCGCGGCCGTGACGACGCATCTTCGGCGCCCATGCGGCCCATCTGCGTTGTTGCAGCCTGCGCTCCTCGCTCTTCGTATTTCGAATACGCGTCGCTCCGGTGCTTGGCTGCGCCTAGCATCTGGGCCACCTGTGCACCGAATCTATCGGCGTCAGACCGCGGTCGAGCTCCAATGACGGGCGACGCGATCCTCGACGCGCGTTCAGATGACGACCAGTTCGACCTCACGCTCCGCCCGCGGCTGCTCAGCGAGTACGTCGGCCAGCAGCAGGTCCGCGAGAACCTCAGCATCCTGCTCGAGGCGGCGCGCCGCCGGGGCGAGCCCGTCGAGCACGTCCTGTTGTGTGGACCACCCGGCCTGGGCAAGACGACCCTCGCGCACATCATCGCCAACGAGCTCGGGGTGGCGATCAAGGTCAGCTCGGGCCCGGCGATCGATCACCAGGGCGCCCTCGGCTCGATCCTCCTGAACCTGAGCACGCGCGACGTCTTCTTCATCGACGAGATCCACCGCTTGAACAGCACCGTCGAGGAGTCGCTTTACCCTGCGCTCGAGGACTTCCGCTTCGACGCAGTGCTCGGGAAGGGGGTGGGGGCGAGCGCCGCCACCCTGCCGCTCCCACATTTCACGTGCGTCGGCGCCACGACGCGGCAGGGACTGCTCAGCGGCCCGCTTCGCGACCGCTTCGGCGCCGTGTACCGGCTCGAGTTCTACACCAAGCCCGAGCTCGAGCAGATCGTGACCAGGTCGGCGCGAATTCTCGACATCGAGGTCCACCCCGACGCGGTGTCGGAGATCGCCCGCCGCGCCCGGGGCACGCCGCGCATTGCCAACCGCCTGCTGCGCCGTGTCCGCGATTTCGCCCAGGTCCGGGCAGACGGACGCGCGACGGTCGACACCACCAGGCAGGCGCTCGCCATGCTCGAGATCGACGAGCTGGGGCTCGAGCCGCTCGACAGGCAGCTCCTCGAGACGCTGATCAAGAAGTTCAACGGCGGCCCGGTGGGTCTCGACACGATGGCGACGTCGCTGTCCGAGGAACGCGAGACGATCGAGGATGTGCACGAGCCCTACCTCATCCAGATCGGCTTTTTGGCCCGGACGGCGCGCGGCCGGGTCGCCACGGAGCTTGCGTACCGGCACCTGGGTATAACCCCGCCCAACCCAGGGCCCCAGCAGACACGCCTGCTCTGATCCGACAGGTTTAGGGTGAGCAGCGGATGCAAGACGTCGGAAGGCTCCTCCTGGTCTTTGGCGTGCTGCTGGCGGTGATCGGCGGAGGGCTGATGCTGTTCGGACGGTTCCACCTTCCGGGCGATCTCACGTTCCGGAGCGGAGGGGTGACTGTCTACATCCCGATCGCGACCAGCATCATCATTTCGATCGTGCTCACGGTGGTCCTGAATGTCGTTTTCCGGCAGCGGTAACCGGCCACTCCGTAGACTGATCGGCCGTGCTGCAACTAGTCCTGAGCTGGCCTATCCGCCTCCTCATCATCGGCGTCCTGGTTTTCTCACTGTTCGTCGACGGGGCGGGCTACGTCTACAGGATCGCCAACCATTACCCCCTGACGGGTAACGTGCCCGGGCTGCCGCCCAACTTCGGCGGCTTGCAGCTCTACATCCACCGGGGCCTCGACCTGGCGGGCGGCACCCACATCGACTACCAGCTCACCAACTTCCCGCCGGGCCAGTCCCGGGCCGACGTCCAGCAGCGAACGATCCAGGTCATCAACAAGCGCGTCAACTCGCTGGGAGTGAGCGAACCCGAGATCCGGGGCGCGGGCAACAACAACGACCGGATCACCGTCGACCTGGCCGGAGTGACGGCGCAGCAAGCGCAGAAGACAATCGGCGCGATCTCGAAGCTCATCTACACGAAATGGGTCGCCGACACCAAGGTGACCAGCGGGCCCGAGCCCGGGTACAAGCCCCAGTTCGTCGGCTTGACCGGGGACGACATCCAGAGTGCCACCGCCACGATCGATCAGACGGGAACGGCCTGGGACGTCAACATCAGCTTCACATCGCGTGGTGCGGGCGTCTTTGACAACCTCACCCGCGACAACGTCGCGGCGTGTCCGGGCGCGGGAGTCGATTGCCCTCTGCGCCACCTCACGATCTGGCTCGACCTGACCCAAAAAGACATCGACAACTGGGAAGACCCGACCTACGTCTCGAAGATCTTCGCGCCCTATGACACGGGATGTCTCTCCGCTCAGACGCCGAACACGATCTGCGGGAAGTTCCTGGTCGACGCGAACAGCCTGACGGAGATCGCGGGCGGCCAGGCGGTGATCACGGGCAACTTCACCCAGCAGGGCGCGACCGACCTCGCCACCGGCATCAACTCGGGTTCGCTGCCGGTTGACCTGCAGGTCCTCGCCGTCACCCAGGTGGGTTCAACTCTTGGAGCGGAATCGGTGAAGCTCAGCCTCGCGGCCGGTCTGCTCGGCCTGTCGATCGTGGTGATCTTCATGATCATCTACTACCGCGTGCCGGGGCTCCTGGCCAGCATCGCGCTGCTCTTCTATGCAGGCGCCGTCCTTGCCATCTTCAAGGTCGTACCGGTCACGTTGACGCTGGCCGGAATCACCGGGTTCATCCTGTCCGTCGGCATGGCAGTCGACGCCAACGTACTGATCTTCGAACGGTTCAAGGAAGAGGTGCGCGCGGGTCGCACCATAGGCGCGGCCGTCGACGCAGCGGTCCATCGCGCGTGGCCGGCGATCCGCGACTCCAACACGTCGACGTTGATCACGTGCATCATCCTCGGCTTCGTGGGTCCGCCGGCGGTGCAGGGTTTTGCGATCACGCTCGGCATCGGTGTGGTCGCGAGCCTGGTCTCGGCGATCGTCGTCACGCACAACCTGCTCGCGATCGTCATGACCGGCAGCGCGTTGCGACGGCCGGCGCTGCTGGGAGTCGACAGGAGTGCGCGCGTTGTCTGACATCGCCCCCGCGGAGCAGGCGGCTGACATAGTCCCGTCACCGGAAAAGCCGCAAGAGAAGGCGCTCCAACAAACCGGGGAGCCGCCTCGCACGGAGCCGCGCGTGCGCAGGCTCAACATCATCGGGCGAAGAAACATCTTCTTCGCCATCTCCTTGTTGATCATCATCCCGGGCATCCTCTCGATGGCCACGAAGGGCTTCTTGCTGGGCATCGACTTTGCCGGCGGCACGGAGTTCACCGTCGACTTCTCCAACCATCCGACCGTTGCGACCGTCGAGAACGCGGTCGCGGCCGACCCGCTGACGTCAGGCGGCACGGTGATCCAGACCGGGGGCGGCGGCTACATCATCCGTTCGCTTCCGCTGACTCCTCAGCAGCAGGCGCTGGTGGAGGACAGCCTCACGAAGCGGGTCGGTCCGATGGTGGTGCAGCAGGTCATCGAAGTGGGCGGCACGATCGCGCGCGAGACGATCGAGTTCGCGCTGCTCGCGCTCGTGCTGGCCTCCGGGGCCATCCTGTTCCTGCTCGCGATCCGGTTCCGAAACGTGCCCGGCGGATGGCGCGCCGGCTTTCAGTTCGGAGGGTCGGCGCTCGCCGCTCTGCTGCATGACGTCTTCTTGCTGACCGGTCTGTTCTCGATCATGGGCAAGGTCCTGGGCTTGCGAATCGGCGAGATCGACAGCCTCTTCGTCACGGCCGTTCTGACTGTGGTCGGCTTCTCCGTTCACGACACGATCGTCGTCTTCGACCGGATCCGCGAAAACCTTCGGCACAGCCAGCGGCTTTCCTTCGAGCAGGTCGTGAATCTCAGCATCATGCAAACCGCGGCGCGGTCGATCATTACGAGCTTCACCGTCGTCCTGGTCCTGGCGGCGATCCTGATCGCAGGTGGCACGACCCTGAAGGGCTTTGCCCTCGCGCTGCTCATCGGCATCGTGTCCGGTACGTACAGCTCGATCTTCAACGCATCGCCGCTGCTCGTCGTCTGGAGGCGGGTCCAGCCTCTCCGTTAGGCCCGCTGAGCGGTGTAAGGTGTTGTCAGACACCGCAACATGCCGAGCTGGCCCATAACGTCCATCAGAGAGCTGCTCGAACCCACCATCACTCACATGGGGTACGAGCTCTACTCGCTCGACCAATCGGGTCACTCCGGACGGTCGCTCCGCATCTCGATCGACCACAGCGAGCCGATCACGATCGAAGATTGCGAACGCGTGAGCCGCGTGGCCGGGCCCCTGATCGATCACTCCAACCTAATCGACGGTCCGTACGACCTCGAGGTTTCGTCGCCCGGCGCCGAGCGTCCTCTGCGCAACCACGGCGAGTACGAAAGGTTCAACGGCAAGCGGGTCAACGTGCGCTATCGGACCGGCGAGACCGAGACAGTGATCGAAGGCCAGCTGGTTGCAGTCGACGAAGCGGGAATCGCCGTGCAGGCGCACGGAGCCCGCGGGCGGGCGCCGGTCATCGTTCACATTGCATGGGATGACGTTGTCGCGGGCAGGCTCGCGGTCGCAATCTGAGCCGTCCACGGAGAGCCTGGGCGAAGCGCTGACCGCGCTGTGCGCCGAGGTCGGCATTCCCTTTGAGGAGATGCTGCACACGGTGGAGGGCGCGCTCGCCGCGGCCTACGTGCGCGCCTTCAACCCGGCGGGTTACGTGACCGTGAAGCTCGACACCAAGACGGGTGCGCTCGACGTTCGAAGCCGGCTGGTGCGGCCGGACGGAACCGAGGTCATCGAGACGCTGCCCGCCGAAGACTTCAAGCGCATGGCAGCGCAGACGGCCAAGCATGCGGTGCTCCGCCACATCCACGACCTCGAGCGTGACAAGGTGCTGCGCGACGTCGCCGAGCACCGGGGCGAGCTGGCGTCCGGCATCGTGGACCGCGTCGAGGCGGGCACGGTATATGTCGACCTCGGCCGCATCGAAGGCGTGATGCCTCCCGAGGAACAGATTCCTGGAGAGGAGCTGCACCCGGGAAAGCCGGTGCTGGTCGTCATCCTCGAGGCGCAGCACAATCCGCGACAGGCGCAGGTCCGCGTCTCGCGCGCGGCCCGCTCGTTCGTGCACCGCCTCCTCGAGGCGGAGGTTCCGGAGATCAAGGCCGGGACCGTGCAGATCCGCTCCATCGCGCGCGAGGCCGGATTACGGACGAAGATCGCCGTGTCGGCGACCGAACCCGGAATCGATCCGGTCGGCGCTTGTGTTGGTCCCAAAGGCGTGCGCCACCGAGCCATCCTCAGCGAGCTGGCCAACGAGCACGTGGACATCGTCCCCTGGTCCGACGACCCGGAGGCGTTCGTCGCCTCGTCACTTGGACCCGCCAAAGCCGAGTCGGTGTCGATCGACCGCACGACAAGGACCGCAACGGTGCTGGTGCCGCGAGGGCAGCTGTCTCTCGCCATCGGGCGCGACGGCCAGAACGCCCGCCTCGCCGCCAAGCTGACCGGTTTTCGGATCGACATCAAGCCGAGTGACTCCAATGACGAAGCTGCTCCATGAGCCCGCGCGTACATGCGTCGGCTGCCGCGGCGAGGCCGGCAAGGCAGGGCTGATTCGTGTCGTGCGCAGGGTGGAAGGTGGAGGGTCAGTCGACCGAACCGGCCACGCCACGGGGCGTGGCGCGTACCTCCACCAGGACCCCGAGTGCATCGAGCTGGCCCGAAAACGGAGGTCTCTGGACCGCGCCCTGAGGACGTCGATTCAATCAGGACTGTGGAGTGAGCTTCTCCCCTCCCAACTCAGGGAATAGGGCTGGGGAGAGGGGCGCGGGCGGCACCCCTCAGGTTTCGAACTCGGCTGGAACGGCATAATTCTAAGTTCGAGCATGAAGGCACACGAACTCGCACGCGAACTTGGGATCAGCCAGAAAGAGCTGGTGAACTTCCTCCAGCAGCGCCGGCTGACGCGCAACGCGGCCGCGCCGCTGGCGCCGGGAGCGATCGAGGCTGCCCGTTCCGCCTTCAAGCCGTCATCGGTCGCGGTGAAGGTCGAGGCCAACGGCGACCGCCGAGTAGTACTGCCTCCGACGCTGTCGGTGAAGGACCTCGCCGAGAAGCTCAGCGTGAGCCCGGTCGAGGTGATCAAGAAGCTGATGACGTCCAAGATCTTCGCCACGATCAACCAGGTCATCGACTTCGGAACGGCGGAGATCGTCGCCGACGAGTTCGGCTTCACGGTCGAGCCGGTGCTGAGCGAGGACGTGGTCGCGGTCGAATCGGCGGCGGGCGAGGGCGACGTGGTGACGACGTCGCGCGAGGAGCTTTTCTCCATCGCGAACGAGGACCCCAGCAAGCTGGTCGTGCGGCCGCCAATCGTGACGGTGCTCGGTCATGTCGACCACGGCAAGACGTCGATTCTCGACGCCATTCGGAAGACGCGAGTCGCGGCGGGTGAGGCGGGCGGGATCACGCAAAGAATCGGCGCGTACAAGATCGAGACCGCGGACGGACATCCCGTGGTATTCATCGACACCCCGGGCCACGAGGCCTTCACCGCCATGCGCGCCCGCGGAGCGCAGGTCACCGACATCGTCGTGCTGGTGGTGGCCGCCGATGACGGCGTCATGCCGCAGACGATCGAGGCGATCCATCACGCACGCGCGGCGAAGGTTCCCATCATAGTGGCGATCAACAAGATCGACAAGGACGGCGCCAACCCCGACCGCGTGCACCAGGAGCTCGCGACGCAAGGCATCGTGACGCGCCATTACGGCGGCGAGCACGAGTGCGTCCACCTGAGCGCCAAGACCGGGCAGGGAATCGACGACCTGCTAACGACCATCGTCCTCTCCACCGACATTCTCGAGCTCAAGGCGAACCCCGACCGCAACGCGATCGGCACCATCGTCGACGCTCACCTCGAGCGAGGCCGGGGCCCCGTGGCGACGGTGCTGGTCCAGGCCGGGACGCTGAAGGTCGGCGACGACTTCGTCTGCGGACACATCTATGGCCGCGTGCGCGCCCTGGCGGACGATCTCGGCCGCAGCGTCACCGACGCGCCGCCCGCGACCCCCGTGGTCGTCTCCGGCATGAGCGAGGTGCCGCAGGCAGGCGACATCTTCCAGGTCGTCGGCTCGGAAAAGGTCGCTCGTCAGATCGCTCTGACCAAGCTCTCGGAGAAGCGCACGCAGGAGGCCGCTAAGGACTTCGCGCCGCGCATCACGCTCGAGGAGCTCGCGCGCAGAGCTAAGGAAGGAGAGGTCAAAGAGCTCAGCCTGGTCGTCAAGGCGGACGCGCAGGGCACCCTGGAAGCCGTGCTCAGCGCGTTGCAGAAGATCGAGGATCCGGTGGTCGCGATCAAGGTCGTGGGCCAGGGAATCGGCGCGGTGAGCGACTCGGACCTGCTGCTCGCCGGCGTTTCGAACGCGATCATCGTGTGCTTCAACCTCAAGCCGACGCCGGCGTCGACGGCGGCCGCGGAACGGGCCAAGGTCGAGGTTCGCTACTACGACGTCATCTACAAGCTGACGGAGGACGTCGAACGCGCCGCGAAGGGCTTGCGCGAGCCGACATACCGTCAGATCCGCGAGGGCAAGGTCGAGGTCATCACCCCGATCAAGATCCCTCGGCTCGGAATCATCGCCGGCAGCCGGGTGCTGGAGGGCAAGGTCAGCCGTGGAGGCTGGGTCAAGCTGCAGAGGGGAAAGGAGCAGGTCTTCGAAGGCAGGATCAGCTCGCTCAAGCACTTCAAGGAAGACGTTCGCGAGATGCCTGCCGGGCAGGAGTGCGGCATCGCGGTCGAGGGCTACGAGGCATTCGAGCCCGGTGACACGATGGAGACATACCGTCTCGAACGAGAAGAAATCTGACCATTCGTTGCTGACTGCGGAGGTCGCGATGACCAGCTACCGCGCGGATCAAGTCGGGGAGCAAGTTCGCGAGGAGATCATGTCCATCATTCGGCGCGAGCTCAAGGACCCGCGGATCGGGTTCGTGAGCATCACTTCGGTTCGCATGTCGCCTGACCTGAGACAGGCGCGCGTGCGCGTCAGCGTGCTCGGAAACCCGGAGCAGCAAAAGGAGTCGATCGCCGGCCTCGTGTCGGCGCGAGGGCTCATCCGCCACGAGCTGGGCCGCCGGCTCCAGAACCTCAAGGCCTCGCCGGAGCTCCGCTTCGAGCTCGACTCGTCGATCGAGTACGCAGTCCACATCTCGGAGCTGCTGAAAGAGGTGCTGCCGGCACCCGAGGAGACGTCATAGCCACTCCGCAGAAGACTCCTCCGCACGTGTTTGACGAGATCAAGGAGCTGATCGACGCCAACCAGGAGATCCTGATCTTCGGTCACAAGGACGCCGACGGCGACACCCTCGGGTGCAGCCTTGCGTTCTCGGAGGCGCTGCGCACCGCGGGCAAGGACGTGTGGGTGCTCATCCCGCCTCCGCTGCCGCAGATGTACGCCTTCATCCCAGGCTTCGCCGACATACTGGCGGAGCCTCCACACGGCATCGACCCGCAGCTCGTGTTCTTCTTCGATTCGGGGAACCTCGAGCGTTCGGGCGAGAGCGTCAAGCGGATCGCGGCGCACGCCACCATCGTCAACGTGGACCACCATCCATCCAACTCGCGCTTTGGCGACCTGAACGTCATCGAGCCCGAGGCTTCCGCCGTCGGACAGATGGTGATGGAGATGCTCGACCACTTCGGTTACCCGATAACGGCGACGATCGCGGCAAACCTCTACGTAGCGCTGCTGACCGACACAGGCGGCTTCCGCCACGAGAACACCACGCCGCGCGCACTGGACGACGCCGCACGCCTCGCCCGTCTCGGTGCGGACCCAGGCGGCATCGCGACGATGGTCTACAAGATGCGGCCGGAGACGACGCTGAAGCTGAGCGGTCTCGCGCTCGCCACAATGCGCGTGGAGCTGGACGGCAAGCTTGCGTGGGCCAAGGTGACGCGCGGGATGCTGAAGGAGGCGAACGCGGTGATGGCCGAGTCGGAAGGCATCATCGACACGCTCAACAGCATCGCCGGCCTGGAGCTGGCCATCCTCTTCAAAGAAGTGAACGACTCGCTGACCAAGATCAGCATGCGCAGCCGCGGCCCTGTGGATGCCGCTGCGCTGTGCGCAACGTTCGGAGGTGGCGGGCATATTCGCGCCGCCGGCGCCGAGATCGAGCGGCCGATGGACGAGACGGTGAAGATGGTGCTTGCTTCCGCCAAGGAGGCGATCCTTGCCGCCTCGTCCGACCACTGAGGACGTAAGGCCCGCCGGCCGGCCGGAGCAGATGCGGCCTGGGGCGAGCCGAGCCGTAGGCGCCACGAGCACCGGACCGGAGCGCGTCGCGTAGATGCGCGAGGACCTGAGCGCAAGTGGCAACGACCGGATCGGAGGCATCCAGGCTGCAGATGCCCGGAGGGATCGGCGGGACCTACCTCGGTTCCCGGCTGGAGTACTCAATGTCGACAAAGCGGCAGGTGAGACTTCCTTTGCCGTCGTCAGCCGTCTGCGCCGCCTGACCGGCGCCCACCGCGTCGGCCACGCCGGCACGCTGGACCCACTGGCCACGGGCGTGCTGCCCATCCTCTTCGAATCCGCGACGCGCCTCGCCGAGTTCGCGCTGCGGCTTCCGAAGACCTACGTCGCGGACATCCACCTGGGTTACACCACCGCGACCGACGACGCGGAGGCTGAACGCGAGCCGGTCGGGGATCCAAGCGGCCTGAGCGCGGCCGACCTGACCGAGGCGCTGACCGCGTTTTCCGGCCGCATCCTGCAGGAGCCGCCCGCGTTCTCGGCCGTCAAGGTGGACGGCAAGCGCGCCTACAAGCTCGCGCGGCAGGGCGAAGAGCTCCGGCTTAAGGCGCGTGAGGTCGAGGTGTATGAAGCGCGGCTGCTCGACTTCATGCCAGGCGCCGGCGCGGTGGCCAGGGTCGAGGTCCGCTGCGGGAGCGGGACCTACCTGCGGTCGATCGCCCGCGACCTCGGGCGACGACTCGAGGTGGGTGGATATCTCGGCCGGCTCGTCCGGACCGCGTACGGCGGCCTCACGATCGAAGACGCGGTCCGCGCCGCTGACCTGACGACCGCCGAACAGGTTCGCGGCAAGCTGCTTCCGGCCGAAGTCATACTGCCGGACATGGAGCGGGTCAGGCTCAGTATCGAGCAGGAGGCCATGGTCCGCCAGGGCCGTGCGGTGCGAGTCCTACCAGAGCCCGGGCCTGGGCTCATTCGGGCCCACGATTCGACGGGCCGGCTGGTCGCGCTCGGGCACGCCGATCCGCTGCGGCGTACCTTCGTGCCCGAGAAGGTTCTCAGCTAATCAAATTGGGGTCCCCGCGAAGAAGCCCCGCGAACTCGGAGGCAATGCCTTGAGTTCGCCGGGACCGCTTCACGGCGCAGCCTCGGAGCTCGTGGGGTTTTGAAGGTTCATCTGGGGCTCCCGGCGAGCCCCATCGGCCCTGTGGCGCTCACGATCGGCAGCTTCGACGGCGTGCACCTTGGGCACCTCGACGTGATCCGACACGTGATCGACTCCGCCAGATCAGTCGATGCGCAGCCGGCCCTGATCACGTTCGAGCCGCATCCACGGTGCGTCCTGGACCCCGCCAACTGCCCTCAGTCGATCACGACGCTCCAGGAAAAGCTCGCGCTGATCGAGTCGGCGGGCATCGCGCATGTGATCGTCCTGCGCTTCGACCGTGAGCTGGCCTCGCTCTCTCCACAGGAGTTCGTCGACAGGCTCGCGACGGTGATGGAGTTGCGGACCTGGGTCATCGGCTACGACTTCGCCTTCGGGCGGGGACGTACTGGCGGCGCGCACTGGCTGCGCGAGCACGGACATCAGGTCGAGGTCGTCCCGCCTTTCCAGATCGAAGGCCACGATCTCCACAGCTCTGAGGTGCGCCGCCTCATCACCGCGGGCGAGATCGAGCATGCGAACCTGCTGCTGGGACGGGAGTACTCGATGGCGGGGCCGGTCGAGGCGGGGGAGATGGTCGGGCGGCGCCTTGGCTTCCCCACGGCCAACATCGGGGTCGAACCCAACAAGCTGATCCCCGCTCTCGGCGCGTACGCGGGCAGAGCTCGAGTTTTTCCCTCCCCCCCTCGGGGGGCAATCAATAAGTCCGCATCCTCATCGCCGCTTCGCGCGCAGGGTCAGGGTGAGGGGCTTAATCCCGCAGCCGGCAGCCGCGAAGAGTTCATCGCGGCCCTTTCGGTCGGCTACCGCCCGACCTTCGGAGGCACGCAGCTGCGAGTGGAGGCGTTCCTGCTCGACTTCGAGGGGGATCTCTACCAGCAGAAGATCGAGCTCAGCTTTGTCCGGTACCTGCATCCCGACATCAAGTTTCCAACCACCGACGACCTCGTGCGCCAGCTGCACCAGGATGTCGCTGACACGCGTCGAATCGTGGGCGCATGACGAAAGTTCTCATCATCGGTGGCGGGATCGCCGGCTACTGCGCCACGCTTGCTGCCCGGCGTGCGGGCGCCGAGGCGACGGTGGTGGCGCGCGCGCCGGGCGCCACCGCCCTTTATGCCGGCGCCATGGAGGTCGTGGACGACCTGGACTCGATCCTCAAATCCGAGCCGCACCATCCTTTCAGCCGCCTCGGCATGGACGCGCTGCGCCTGGCTCACGAGCTCGATACAGTCGTCCAGCTGCTGGTTCTGGCGCTGGAGAAAGCCGGCCTGAAGTTCGAGGGAGCCTGGCGGACGCGGGGACTCTACTCGGACATCCATGGACTCGCCCGCCCCGGCAACCTCGTACCGGCGACTGTTGCGGGAGGTGAGCTGCGCGCGCTGGTGGGCCGGCGCGTCACGGTGATCGGCGTCAAGGAAATCGGCGATTACGACGCGTCCTCGACCGCGCAGGCGTTGAAAGAGCTGCACGGCGTCGAGGCGATCGCGGAGGAGGTGAGCATCCCAGACCTTCCGCTCGCCGCCTCGCTGACCGACCTTTACGGGCGGCGCGCCCCGCAGCCCCGCAACCGTTCGAGCTCGATCGCCTACCCGCCAGGGTTCACGAACCTGCCTCCCGACGGCTTTGAGCTCCTGGCCTCGCCACCTTCGCCGCATGGCTGGCGGCTGCAGCAGGCGATCGGCCTCGAATCCGTCAAGGCCGAGGTCCAGTCCTTCGAATCGCATGGTGGTGCGATCACGTCCGCGCGCGCCGGAGACCGGACCTTCCGCGCCGACGCCTTCGTGCTCGCGACGGGGCATCACATTGGCGGCGGGCTGAGGGGAGGGCGTACGCCCGCGGAACCGCTGCTCGACCTGGGCGTGTTTCACGGAGGGCAGCCCGTCGCGAGCATGGGCACCCGCCTTCAGCACCTGCAGTATCTCGAGCCTGCCGAGGAGCTGCGCAGCGGGCTGTCGACAGACCAGCGCCTGCGCCCGCTGGACGGCGAGGGGCGGGTGGCTTTCGACAACCTGTACACGGCCGGCGCCGTGCTCGGTGGCTACGACTACGGCGGTACGTGTGGATTCGGGGTTCCGATCCTCACTGGCTGGCTCGCGGGCCGTTTCGCCGCCAAACAAGACGTATGAGAAGGAACCGGACTGTTCCTTCTGCGCGCAAGCGCGACCAGGATGGGACTTATCGATTGCATCAGCCGGTCGGCTTCGCCGACGGGCCTGCTCATCTTCCCGGGATTGGATTGCCAGAATGGGCTCTCCTGGCCACGCTGTGTGACCTTGGGGACCAAGTCGCGGCCGGGTTAAACCCGGCCGCCCAGGCAACGCTGGAGCGAATGGTGTGAGGGCGGAACGCCAAGCCAAAAATGTGGTCTGAGTTAGAAGCGATTGTGGGTGCCGCCGCGCTCGACGAGCGGCCGGTGCGCGATACATGGCCGCTCGCGATCATGGAAGAGCGCGCCGGCACCGCCGCGGCGCCACGCGTGCTGGTCGCACGTCCCTCGGGCCGGGAACAGGTGATCGCGATCCTGCGCTGGGCCGGCGCCAACGGCGTGGCGGTCACCCCGATGGGAGGCGGCACCGGCGTCTGTGGAGCGCTCTCACCTCGGACCGGCGAGCTGGTCCTCGACATGAGCGCGTTCGATCGCATCTTCGAGGTGGACGAGGTGAACCTGACGTGCCGGTGCGAGTCAGGCGTGAACGGGCTCGTGCTCGAAAAGCACCTGAACGAGCGAGGCCTGACGCTGGGGCATTTCCCGAGCTCGCTCCCCGGCACAACCCTGGGCGGGCTCATCGCAACCCGCTCGTCGGGCCAGGAATCCAGCCGCTACGGCAGCATCGAGGACATGGTGATGGGACTGGCGGTCGTGCTGCCCGACGGAACATTTGCCGCGCCCAGGCCCGGGCCGCGTTCGGCGGTGGGCCCGGCGCTGCATCAGCTGTGGCTCGGCTCTGAAGGGGCGCTGGGGGTGGTCCTGGGCGCGGTTTTGCGCGTGCACCGCCTGCCCGAATCGGTGGTGGGCCGCGGCTATGGATTCCCGGATCTCGCGAGCGGCCTCGACGCGATGCGCGCGATCATGCAGTCCGGCATCAGGCCTCTGGTCGCGCGCCTCTATGACCCCGAGGACACGGCCTTCAACGGCCACGACCTGCCCGCCGGCGCCTGCCTGCTCATCGTCGCCACCGCCGGGCTTCCTGGCATAGCCCAGGCGGAGGCCGCCGCCGTGAAGAGCATCGCCGCCGCAGCCGAAGATCTGGGCGAGGATCCATGGCTGCGCTGGCAGAAGCATCGCTTCGATCTCTCGGCGGAGCGCCTGAAGTCATTTCTCGAGCCGGCCGGCTCGTATCTCGACACGATCGAGCTGGCCGCTCCATGGACCGTGCTCCCCGAGCTTCACGCCAGGGTGAAGTCCGCAATAGCGGTTGGCGGCATCGCGTTATGCCATTTCAGCCACGCATATGAGCAGGGTTGCTGCGCGTACTTCACGTTCGGCGGTTCCGGAGAGACCGAGCAGGATGCCCGGTCCGCTTATATGCGGGCCTGGGAAGGCGCGATGAGCGCCGCGCTGGAGCTGGGCGCGACGATCAGCCATCACCATGGGGTGGGTCGAGTCAGGGCCCGTTGGGTCGCCGATGAGATGGGAGGTTGGATGCGAGTGTGGCAGTCGATCAAAGAGAGCATTGACCCGAAAGGCGTCATGAACCGGCGCGCCGTAGGGGGCGCACCATAGCCGCCCGGCCGGGCGTCCTGTTCATCGTCAACCCCGCATCGGGTGCGGGGAAGGCAGGACGCGAGTGGACGGCGATCCAATCCTGGCTTCCCGGAACGGGACTCCGATACGAGGCGGTTCTCACCACGCGCCCGCTCGAAGCGACCGAGATCGCTGCTCATGCCGTCAGGGAGTCGCGCCCGGTGGTCGTCGCGGTCGGCGGCGATGGCACCCTGAACGAGGTCGTCAACGGGTTCTTCCATAACGGCGCGCCGCTCCCGACTTCGAGCAGGCTCGCCATGGTCCCGCTCGGAACGGGTGGCGATTTCCGGCGGACGCTGCGCATCCCGATGGACCCGAAGGAGGCGATCCAGGTCCTCAGCACCGGACTGGTCCGGCGGCTGGACGCCGGCTGCGTCACCTATCAGGACAACAGCGGCAACACAGCAGTCAGGCATTTCATCAACATCGCGGACGCTGGGCTAGGTGGAGACGTCGTGCAGCAGATGGGCAACGGCACGAAGAGATTTGGCAGTGCGGCTTACACGCTCGGCGGGCTGCGCGCGCTCATCGGATTCAAGAACAAGCCGATGACCGTGGAAGTCGATCACACCAGGCATGAGCTTCCCAAGGCGCAGCAGGTGGTCGTCGCCAACTGCCAGTTCTTCGGCGGCGGTATGCAGATGGCGCCATCAGCGTCACCGACCGATGGGGTTTTCGATGTGATCCTGATCAAGGATGCGGGCAAGATCGAAACGATGCGAGGCATGAACGATTTCCGGCAGGGCAAGCACCTGGATCAGAACAATCCCAAGATCGAGCTGATCTACGGCAAGCGAGTCTCGATCACCTCGCCCGTGCAGGTTCGCGTCGACATCGACGGCGAGGCCGTCGGATTCCTTCCCGCGCTGTTCGAGATCCAGCCCGGAGCGATCGAGTTCATAACGCCACGATAGATTTCTCGGCGTCGATAATTCCCGTGTGACGAAAGGCGTTGTCGTGGCACCTCACCGGATCGCATCCGAGGTCGGTGCCCAGGTGCTGCGCGACGGGGGCAACGCCATCGACGCAGCGGTCGCTGCGAACGCTGTGCTGTGCGTGGTCTACCCGCACATGACCTCAGTCGCCGGCGACCTGATGGCCATCGTCTGGCCGTCCGGCGCGCAAGCGCCGGTCGGTCTCATCGGAGCCGGGCGTTCAGGCGAGCTGGCGACCATCGATGCGGTTCGCTCGCGCGGACACGAAAAGATGCCCGAGCGCGGGATCCTCACCGTCACCGTCCCTGGCACGGTCGACGCATGGGGCCGGCTCATCGAGCGTTTCGGAACGTTCGGACTCGGCGCGGTCCTCGAGCCGGCCGCTTCGCTTGCCCGAGACGGCTACGTCATCACGCCGCAGCTGTCCGATTTCCTGAGAGGGGCGGCGGAGCTGCTGGGCAAGGAGAGCGCCGCACAGAAGCTCTATCCGCCGATGGAGGCAGGGATGCTCCTGCGGAATCCGGACCTGGCTTCCGTGCTGCATGACATCGGTCGCTCCGGTATCAGCGGTTTCTACCGCGGCGAGATCGCAGCGTCGATCGCGGCGGCGATCAACCGGCGCGATGGCCTGGTGACGGCGCGCGACCTCGCGGGGCATCGCTCTCAGTGGGTGGACCCGATCACCGTCGACTACAGGGGCGTGACCGTTTACGAGCTGCCTCCCCCGACGCAGGGCCTCACGGCGCTCGCGATGCTGGCCAGGCTGGGTGCGCTGAGTCGCGACGAGTTAAAGCCTGGTCCGGGATTCGTCGCCCAGTTCGAGCGCATCCGGGACGCGTGCTACCCGCTGCGCGATCGGTACATCACCGACCCGGACTTCGCCGTCGCCCCGGTCCTGCCATTTCTGGACCCGACCTATTCGGCGGCGGGCGGAGGCGGTCTTAGCGAAGGCGGCGACACCGTCTACCTGTGTGTCGCCGACGAGCACGGCAACCTGGTCTCGCTGATCCAGAGCGTCGCCTTCGACTTCGGCTCGGGCATCGTCGCGGAAGGGACGGGCATGCTGCTCCAGAACCGCGGCTCGTATTTCAGCCTCGACGCCGGCCACGTCAACCGGCTGGAACCACGCAAGCGGACGATGCACACCCTGATCCCGGCGATGGCAGCGCGCGAAGGCCGGCCGTGGGCCATCTTCGGCTCCATGGGTGGCGACGGCCAACCGCAGCTTCAGTCGCAGGTGCTGGTCAACCTCGTCGATTTCGGCCTCGAGCCGGCGGAGGCCGTGGCGCGGCCGCGGATCCGCGTGCAGGCTGGTGGCGTTCGCACCTCGATCGAGGCCGACTACCCTCAGGCGGCCGCGCTCGCCCGATCAGATCCGCGTTTCGAGCTGATGCCCTCGAGACATCACTCGTTTGGACACGCGCATGCGATCGTGATCGACGGGCCCGGCGCCTGGCGTGCGGGGGCGGACCCGCGTTCTGACGGTTCGGCCGAATTCGCCTCGTAAACGGCGGATATCCCTCGCCCGTATACTTTTCGGCAGTTTGGCAGTAGAGACGGACATCAAAGGCAAGCTGATCGCGGAGTACAAGCGGGCAGACAAGGACACGGGATCACCGGAAGTCCAGATCGCGCTTTCGACCACGCGCATCCGGGAGCTCACCGAGCACCTGAAGACGCACGCCAAGGATCATCACTCGCGCCGCGGCCTGCTCCTCCTGGTGGGCAAACAACGGCGTCTGCTGAACTACCTGAGAGACACCGACATCGAGCGTTATCGAGCGCTCGTCGGCAAGCTCGGGATCAGGAGATAGCCCGACCGGCGTTTCCGGTCACGTAAGTCAATCGGGAGGACCCCACCGCGGTAGCGCGGGTCAGCTCTTAGAAGCTCTCACTCAGGCGGCTCAAGTCCGCATTCAGCGTTAGCTGCTAGGAACCTGACCAATGTACGCACCTCCGGGGGCCGTCCTCCCAGAACATGGAGGTATTGCCAATGGCAATAGTCACGAAGAACGTTGAGGTCGCCGGCAGGCGGCTTTCGATCGAGACCGGCCGGGTGGCCGAGCAGGCGAACGGCGCGGTGATCCTGCGGCAGGGCGACACCGTCGTCCTGAGCACCGCGGTGATGGCGAAGGAGCCGCGGGAGGGGATCGACTGGTTCCCGCTCACGTGCGACTACGAAGAGAAGCTGTACGCGGCGGGCAAGATCCCCGGCGCGTTCATGCGTCGCGAGGGACGCCCGAGCGAGACGGCGATCATCGCCTCGCGGCTCACCGACAGGCCGCTGCGGCCGCTGTTCCCCGAAGGCTTCCGCCTCGACGTGCAGGTCGTCTCGACCGTACTTTCGGTGGACCAGGAGAACGACCCGACGATCCTGAGCATCAACGGGGCATCGACCGCCCTGGTGATCTCGGACATCCCTTTCCAGGGCCCGGTCGGCGCGGTCCGGATGGGCTATCTGGATGGGAAGGTAGTCGTCAACCCGCCGATGTCGAGGATGGCCGAGTCGGAGCTCGACCTCGTGGTCGCCGGCACTGCCGACGCGATCCTGATGGTCGAAGCCGGCGCGAAGGGCGTCACCGAGCAGACCGTGCTCGACGCCCTGGAGATGGCTCACACCGAGATCAAGCGGATCTGCGCGGCGCAGAACGAGCTGCAGCAGCAGGTGGGCCGCGAGAAGCGCGAATGGGTCCCACCCGCGTACCCCGAGCAGATGATCGAGATCGTCGGCGAATACCTGGCGTTGCGCCTGGACCAGGTGCTCTACAAGGCCGACAAGGCCACCCGCGAGACCGACATCGAAGACCTGCGGAGGAGAACCATCCTCGAGCTTGGTGAAAGGTTCCCCGAGCACGTCGAGATCCTCGGCAAGCTCTTCGACAAGGCGCTCAAGGACAGGGTTCGCCAGCGCGTCGTGGAAGAGGGTGTTCGCATCGACGGCCGCGGCCTCAAGGACGTGCGCAACATCACAGTCGAGGTCGGGGTGCTGCCCCGCACTCACGGCTCTGGCCTGTTCACTCGCGGACAGACCCAGGCGCTGACGATCGCGACCCTGGGTTCGATGTCCGACGCGCAGAAGATCGACGGTCTCACTGATGAGACTTCCAAGCGGTACATGCACCACTACAACTTCCCGCCGTTCTCGGTAGGCGAGGCGCGGCCGCTGCGCGGTCCTGGCCGTCGCGAGATCGGACACGGTGCGCTCGCGGAGCGAGCGCTCCTGGCGGTGATCCCGCCGGTCGAAGAATGGCCTTACACGATGCGGCTGGTCTCCGAGATCCTCAGCTCGAACGGCTCGACCTCGATGGCGTCGGTGTGCGGTTCGACGCTGGCGTTGATGGACGCGGGAGTCCCGATCAAGTCACCGGTGGCGGGCATCGCCATGGGCCTTGTCACGCGACAGGGCAAGTTCGCTGTGCTGACCGACATCCAGGGCGTCGAGGACAACCTCGGCGACATGGACTTCAAGGTCGCCGGCACGCGCGACGGAATCACCGCCCTGCAGATGGACATCAAGGTAAAGGGCCTCACGCACGAGATCCTCGCGCAAGCGCTCGAGCAGGCTCGCGAAGCGCGGCTGTTCGTGCTGGACAAGATGCTCGCGGTGCTTCCGAAGTCCCGCAGCGAGATGAGCCCCTACGCGCCGCGCATCACCACGATCATGATCAACCCCGACAAGATCCGCGACATCATCGGCCCCGGAGGCAAGATGATTCGAAAGATCACCGAGGAGACGGGCGCGCAGATTGATGTCGAGGACGACGGTCGCGTGTTCATCGCGGCGGTCGACCAGGAGGGCGGGCAAAGGGCGATCGACTGGATCAAGGGCCTCACCGAAGAGGTCGAGGTCGGAAGGATCTACAAGGGCAAGGTCGTTCGCATCATGCCTTTCGGCTTGTTCGTCGAGGTGATACCGAACCAGGACGGCCTGGTGCATGTCTCGAAGCTGACCGACCACCGTGTCGAGCGGCCTGAAGAGGTGGCTAACGTCGGCGACGAGATCATGGTCAAGGCGACGGAGATCGACAGCCAGGGCCGCCTCAACCTGAGCCGCCAGGCAGCGATCGAGGAGCTCACCGAGAAAGGTCTGCCGATCGAAGAGAAGATCGACAAAGAGGCGATGGCGGTTGCCCTTGCCTCACCCCCGCCGGCCCCCCGCGAGGGCGGCTTTGGTGGCGGTGGTCGCGATCGCGGCGGCCGAAACGGCGGCGGCAGTCGTGGCCCCCGTCGCAACTAGGTA
>JBGPEO010000005.1:0-45011 GCA_041482895.1 Candidatus Dormibacteraceae bacterium
GAGACAAGGTGACGATCGAGGTTCGAGGCCGCGAGGCACCGGCTCAGGTCGCAAAGCTTCCTTTCTATCGGGGTTCGGCGCGATCAGCCGTCGCCCCGGCCAAGTCTTGACCGGCCGCCGAAATCAGCGAGGATAAAAAAGTGTCAAACCAGCGCCGCTACACGAAGACGCACGAGTGGGTCACAGTCGACGGCAAGACCGTGACGGTGGGCATCACCGACTTCGCTCAGTCGCAGTTGGGCGACGTCGTGTTCCTAGAGTTGCCGAGCACGGGCCGCAAACTCGCGGTGCGAGAGAGCTTCGGAGTGATCGAGTCGGTCAAAGCCGCGAGCGACCTCTACTCGCCCGTTGCGGGACGCGTCAGCGCGGTCAACGACAAGCTGACCTCGAAGCCGGAGCTCATCAATTCCGATCCCTACGGGGACGGGTGGATCTTGAAGCTCGAGCTCACGGGTGACCTGCCGGGGGACCTGCTCGACGAGGCTGAGTACAAGAAAGCGGCGGAGGCGGGCGCGCACTAGGTGCCGTACCTGGTCCACTCCGACGAAGACCGCGCGGCGATGCTGGAGGCCATCGGCGTTCAGTCCATGGACGATCTGCTGACCGACATTCCCGGGTCCCTGCGGCTCGAGGCCCTCGAGCTCCCGGCGGGGCTGTCGGAGCACGAGACCATGTCTCAGATCACGTCGCTCGCGGCCCGGAATCGAGTCTTCCCCGACCGCCTCACATTTCGCGGTGGCGGCGTCTACCGCCGCTTCATACCGGCGGCGGTGGCGGCGGTCACGTCCAAACCCGAGTTCTACACGGCATATACGCCGTACCAGCCGGAGGCCAGCCAGGGCACGCTTCAGGCGATCTTCGAGTTCCAGACCCTGATCGCGGAGCTGACCGCCCTCGATGTTGCGAACGCGTCGCTCTACGACGGCGCCACGGCCGTCGCAGAGGCGGCGATGATGGCCCACATCCACACCGGCCGCAACGAGATCGTCGTGGCGGGCTACCTCCATCCCGAGTACGTGGAGGTGCTGCGCGCGTTCAGCGACGGGCGTGGGATCAAGGTACGCAAGGGCACCGAGCCCGGACCGAAGACAGCCGCCGTGATCTTCCAGCAGCCGGACTTTCTCGGACTCCTGGTCGACGCTCGGACTCTCACCGAGAGCGCTCACGCCGCCGGAGCCCTGGCCATCGCCTGCGTCGACCCGATCAGCCTGGCCATCCTCGCGCCCCCGGGTCAGTACGGAGCCGACATCGCCGTCGGTGAAGGTCAGCAGCTCGGTCTCAGCCCGAGCTACGGCGGACCTCACGTCGGCTTCATCTCGTGCCGCAAGGAGCTCGTGAGGCGTCTTCCCGGCCGCTTGATCGGAACCGCCTACGACAAGCAGGGTCGCCGCGGCTTCAACCTCGCCCTTGCCGCCCGTGAGCAGCACATCCGCCGGGAGAAGGCGACCTCCAACATCTGCACCAACCACTCCCTGTGCGCGCTGGCGGCGAGCGTCTATATGACCTATATGGGGCCCGACGGCCTGCGCCAGGTGGCCGAGGTCGGGTTCAAGCGAGCCCACGCGCTGGCCGAGCGCCTTTCAGCGCTGCCAGGCTGGGAGCCGGCTTTCCCCGACCGGCAGTTCCTGAACGAGTTCCCGATGCGCGTCGCGAATGGGCCTGCCGTGGTCCGGAAGCTCGCCCGCAAAGGAATCCTGGGCCCTCTGGACGTCCACCGCTGGTTCCGTGAGCTGAAAGGGGTCCTCACCTTCACCTGCACCGAGGTAAACGACCCTCGCGCACTCGACGAGCTCGTGGCGGCGTTGAGCTGATGACCGAGCCATTGAGCTTCGAGTTGAGCCGGCGGAGCGCCTTGGCGCCACGTTTGCCCGAAGCCGACGTGAGGGCGCCCGAGCCTTCGGAGGTGTTTGCGCAAGACCAGCTGCGGACCAACCCTCCCGATCTGCCCCGATTGAGCGAACCCGAGCTCATGCGGCACTACAGCCGCATGGCTTCGATGAACTACTCGATCAGTGAGCAGTTCTACCCGCTGGGAAGCTGCACGATGAAATACAACCCGGTCGTCAACGAGGCGGCCGCGACCCTCCCGGGGTTTGCGGACCTGCATCCGTACCAGGACGAAGACACGGTCCAGGGCGCCCTCGACCTGATGTGGCGGCTGGAACGCGCGCTCTGCGCGGTGGTCGGGGTGGAAAGGGTGACGCTGCAGCCGGCCGCCGGCGCGCACGGCGAGTGGACGGCGCTGCGCATGATCTCGGCCTACCACCACTCGCGCGGCGACAACCGTACCGAGGTGCTGGTGCCGGACTCGGCACACGGCACGAACCCGGCCAGCGCCGCGCTCAGCGGCTTTCATGTGGTCGAGGTGAAATCGGGTCCGGACGGGCGCATCAGCCTCGCCGACCTGGAGTCTAAGCTCTCGCCCCAAGTCGCCGCACTCATGCTGACGAACCCCAACACCTTGGGACTCTTTGAGCGCGAGATACTGGATATAGCAGAGATGGTCCACGCCACGGGAGCGATGCTCTACTACGACGGAGCCAACCTGAACGCTTTCATGGGCATCTGCCGGCCGGGCGACATGGGGTTCGACGCGGTGCACATGAACCTGCACAAGACGTTCACCACGCCGCACGGCGGCGGCGGCCCGGGCGCCGGCCCGGTTGGCGTTAAGGCAGATCTCGTGCCGTTCCTTCCGACACCGACCGTGGAGCGCACCAACGGCCATCTGAAGCTGGATTTCAAGCGTCCCAAGTCGATCGGGCGGGTGCGGAGCTTCTACGGCAACTTCGGCATGCTGGTCCGCGCGTACGCCTACATCGTGGCTATGGGCGGCGACGGCCTCACCCAGGCCTCTCGAGACGCGGTTCTCTCCGCCAACTACCTGCGCAAGCAGGTGGAGGACGACCTCGAGATGCCGCACGAGGGCCCGTGCATGCACGAGTTCGTCGCGAGCGCTCACAACCTGGCGCCCGAAGGCGTGCGGGCGCTCGACGTCGCCAAGGCCCTCCTGGACCGCGGTTTCTACGCCCCGACGGTGTATTTCCCGCTGGTCGTGCCCGAGGCGATCATGGTCGAGCCCACCGAGACCGAGAGCAAGGCCACGCTGGACGCCTTCGCGGCCGCCATCAAGGAGATCGTGGCCGAGGCCAGGTCCAACCCCCAGGCGCTCCACGACGCGCCCCGGAACCTGCCCGTCGGGCGCCTGGACGAGGTGGCCGCGGCGCGCCGGATCAACGCCTATCTCCAGGGCCTGAGCGACGATCCCGTGTTGCGCTGGAAACCAGCTCCGAAATAGGGCCTGTTAAGAGCCTGGCCGAGGGCCATTTCGAATTCGAAATCGGGTAAAATTGAGCACCTGAACCTCTGCCCAGTTGATCCCTACGAGTTCTCCACGCTGGGAGGGCCTCTTTACCGGTGACGGCGGCCAAAAACCCCTCTCCGGAGCAGCCTGAAGCGCGGGCGCGCGCTGACAGCCGCAGGCCACACCCCTTGGGCGCGGACGTTGCATACACCGCCGAGCAAATCCAGGTCCTCGAGGGCCGGGAGCATGTCCGGCGGCGTCCGAGCATGTACATCGGCTCCACCTCCTCGACCGGCCTCCACCACCTGGTCTACGAGGTGGTGGACAACGCGGTCGACGAGGCCCTGGCCGGGTATGCGACCAGGATCACCGTCACCCTGTACGCCGACGGAAGCGTCCAGGTCGAGGACAACGGGCGCGGCATCCCTGTGGACATCCACAAGAAAGAAGGCGTTTCGGCCCTCGAGCTGGTGCTGACGCGCCTCAACGCCGGCGGCAAGTTCGGCGGCGGTGGTTACAAGGTGTCGTCGGGGCTCCACGGCGTGGGCGTCTCGGCCGTCAACTTCCTCAGCGAGAAGCTCCAGGTCTGGGTCCACCGCGGCGCAAAGGTCCATTACATGGAGTTCGAGCGCGGCGTGCCGAAGGGGTCGGTCAAGGTCGTGGGCAAGACCGATCACACCGGGACGATCGTCCGGTTCTGGCCCGACCCGCAGATCTTTCCCGACACCAAGTTCGACCGCGAGATCATCCTGCGCCGCCTGCGCGAGATGGCATATCTGAACAAGCGCCTCGAGATCGCCCTGGCGGACGAGAACGCCGGCTTCACCAACACGTTCTACTTCGAAGGCGGAGTGGTTGCCTTCGTGCGCGCGCTCAACCGCGACAAGCAGGTGGTCAACCACGTTCCTTTCTACGTCGACCGCGAGGTCGAGGGCACGCAGGTGGAGATCGCCCTCCAGTACAACGACACCTTTGTCGAGAACGTGATCGCGTTCGCCAACACGATCCACACGATCGAAGGCGGAACCCACCTGACCGGCTTCCGCGCGGCGCTCACCAACGTCCTCAACCGGTATGCGCGCAAGGCGGGAATTCTCAAGGAGCAGGATCCCAACCTCTCTGGAGAGGACGTGCGCGAAGGACTCACCGCGGTGATCAGCGTCAAGGTGATCGACCCTCAGTTCGAAGGGCAGACCAAGGGCAAGCTGGGCAACGCCGAGGTCCAGGGCCACGTGTCGATCGCTCTCACCGAAGGGCTCACGCAGTACCTCGAGGAAAACCCGTCAGAGGGCCGGCGCATCGTCGAAAAATCGTTGACCGCGGCGCGGGCGCGTGAAGCCGCCCGCAAGGCGCGCGACCTTGTGCAGCGCAAGAGCCTGCTCGAGTCCAGCACCCTGCCCGGCAAGCTTTCCGATTGCTCCGAGCGGGATCCGGCTCTCTGCGAGCTCTACATCGTGGAGGGCGATTCGGCCGGCGGCACCGCCAAGGGTGGCCGTGATCGCCGGACGCAGGCCATCCTTCCGCTGCGCGGCAAGATCCTGAACGTCGAGAAGGCGCGCCTGGACAAGGTGCTCACCTCAGACGAGATACGCAACCTCATCACCGCGATGGGAGCCGGCGTGGGCGACAACTTCAACGTCGAGAAGATGCGCTACCACCGCGTGATCACGATGACTGACGCCGACGTGGACGGCAGCCACATCCGCACCCTCCTGCTCACCTTCTTCTATCGCTACTTTCCCGCGGTCATCGAAAAGGGCTACCTGTACATGGCGCAGCCGCCGCTGTTCAAGGTGTTCAAGGGCAAGCAGATCATCTGGTGTCATTCCGAAGGCGACCGCGACAAAGCGCTGCGGCAGCTGGGTAAGAACGCCGAGTCGGCGCGGATGAAGGGTCTCGGTGAAATGAATGCCGAGGAACTGTGGCAGACGACGATGAACCCGGCCACGCGGGTGCTGCTGCAGGTCACCGTGGAAGACGCGGCCGCTGTGAACGACACGTTCGAGAAGTTGATGGGACCGGACGTGGAGCCTCGCAAAAAGTACATTCAGGCGCACGCCAAGAGCGTCCGCAACCTCGACATTTAGCGGGTCGTAGCAATGCGAATAGCAGTCGACGCCATGGGCGGCGACTTCGCGCCGGCTCAGGTCGTGCTCGGAGCCGCACAGGCGGCCACGGAGTACGGGCTCGACATCTCGCTGGTCGGCTTGCCGTCTTCGGTGCAGCCGTTGCTGGACTCGCATCCTCTGCTGCAACTGGTTCCCTGCACGCAGATGATCGAGATGGACGAGCATCCCGCGCAGGCGGTGCGCTCGAAGCCCGACTCGTCGATGGCCGTTTGCGCGCGCATGTGCAAAGAAGGTCGCGCCGACGGGTGGATCTCGGCCGGAAATTCCGGGGCGATCATGGCTGCCGCGCTTCTCATCCAGGGAAGGATCAGAGGAATCGAGCGACCGGCGTTAGGGTCGATCGTGCCGACGAGCAACGGCTTTGCCTACTTCATCGACGTCGGCGCCAACGTCGACTCGAAACCCGAGTACATGGTGCAGTTCGCAATGATGGGCGCCGTCTACGCGCGCGAGATGCTCGGGCGCCCGGACCCTCGCGTGGGACTGCTGAGCAACGGTGAGGAGGAGGGCAAGGGCGACGAACGGGTGAAGGAGACCACCAGGCGGCTGAAGGGGTCGCTCCGCGGCTTCATCGGCAACGTCGAGCCGAAGGACATCTATGCCGCGCGAGCGGACGTGATCGTCGCGGACGGTTTCGTGGGCAACGTAGCGATCAAGATGGCCGAGGCGACAGCAGACTTCCTGTTCCGCAACCTTCGCGACGAGATCCCCAAGACGATGCGGGGCAAGCTCGGTGGAATGCTCATCCGGCCAGGCGTGCGGCAGCTGCGCGCCCGCGTCGACTGGCGCGAGTTCGGCGGCGCGCCGCTGCTTGGAATCGACGGCGTGGCGGTGGTTGCTCACGGACGCTCTGACGCGCGAGCGATCAAGAACGCGATCCGGGTCACCCGTGATGCGGTGCAGAATCAGCTCGTCGGTAAGATTCGGGCGGAGGTGGCGAAGTGAGCAAGAACGGCACCAACGGAAGTAGGACGCGTGTCGTCGTGACCGGGATGGGAACGGTGAATCCCCTGGGGAAGAACCTCGAGGAGTACTGGGACGGCCTCATCGAGGGACGGAGCACGGCCCGATTCGCCGAGGGCTATCCCACCGAGAAGCTGACCACGAAGTTCGCCTGTGAGGTCCCCAACTTCGACCCGCAGAGCTACATGGACCGCAAGGTCGCCCAGCGGATGGCGCGCTTCTCTCAGTTGGCCGTGGCCGCGTCGACGATGGCGCTGGCCGACTCGGGGCTCGAGCTCGAGAAGGAAGACAGCTATCGCGTCGGCGTCGACATGGGCACGGGGATCGGCGGCTTCATCGAGATGACCCAGGGCGCCATCTCTTACGCGACCAAGGGCAGGCTCAATCCTCTGTACGCGCCGATGATCATCCCGAACATGGCCGCCGCCTCGGTGGCGATGGCGTTTCACCTGCATGGACCGAACACGACCGTGACAACCGCGTGCGCGGCGTCAACTCACACACTCGGCGATGCGACTCGCATGATCCAGCACGGCGACGCTGATGTGATGCTCGCGGGTGGTGCCGAGGCTTCGCTCTGCGAGGTTGGAATCTCTGCGTTCAACGCGATCCGGGCCCTCTCGACGCGGAACGACGCGCCTGAAAAGGCGAGCCGGCCCTTCGATCGTGACCGAGATGGATTCGTGCCCGGCGAAGGTGCTGGCATCCTCGTGCTCGAATCGGCGGAGCACGCCACGAATCGCGGCGCGCGCATCTACGGTGAAGTGCTGGGCTACGCGCTCACGTGCGACGCCTTTCACCAGGTCGCGCCGGATGACACCGGCGAGGCGCCGGCCCGCGCGGTGACGCTCGCGCTGGCCGACGCCGGCATCGAGCCCAAGGACGTCGACTACGTCAACGCACACGGCACGTCCACGCAGCTGAATGACGCGGGCGAGACCAAGGCGTTGAAGATCGCGCTCGGCGAGCACGCGTACAAGGTCGCGATCAGCAGCACCAAGTCGATGATCGGCCACCTGCTCGGCGCCGCCGGAGCGGTGGAGGCGATCGCGACGCTGCTCACCATCAACCGCGGCATCATCCACCCGACCATCAACTACGAGAACGCCGACCCGGCGTGCGACCTCGACTACGTGCCCAACCAGGCGCGGCGTAAGGACGTGCGCATCGCCATCTCCAATGGTTTCGGCTTCGGCGGCCACAACGCCGTCGTTGTCTTGAAGAAGTACGAGGAGTGACCCGACAAAGCAGTGACTGACGAAAACAACATCGGCACAGTGCTCGGCCGCAGCCTCCAGGAGGAGATGCAGACCTCCTACATGGAGTACGCGATGTCCGTCATCATCAGCCGGGCGCTGCCCGACGTGCGTGACGGGCTGAAACCCGTGCAGCGACGCATCCTGTACGCCATGCATCGCGCCGGCGCGACCTCCGGGAGCCGGTATCGCAAGTGCGCTGCCTTCGTTGGCGACGTGCTGAAGCTCTACCACCCGCACGGCGACCAGTCAGTGTATGACGCACTGGTCCGGATGGCTCAGCCGTTCTCATTGCGCTATCCGCTCATCGACGGGCAGGGCAACTTCGGCAGCGTCGACGGCGACCCGCCGGCGGCGATGCGGTACACCGAGGCGCGGCTCTCCGCCATCACCGGCGAGCTCATGGACGACATCGAGAAGCAGACGGTGGACATGGTTCCTAACTACGACGGCACCGAGGAGCAGCCGGCCGTCCTGCCGGCGCGACTGCCGAACCTGCTGGTCAACGGAGCGACGGGTATCGCGGTCGGCATGACCACCAACATCCCGCCGCACAACCTGCGCGAGATCACGGCGGGGATCAAGCATCTGATCGAGAACCCCGAGGCGACGGGCGAAGACCTGCTGTCGTTCATCAAGGGCCCCGACTTTCCGACCGGCGGCAAGATCATGGGGACGACTGGCATCAAGGCCGCTTACGCGACCGGCCACGGCCGCATCGTCGTGCAGGCGCGGCATACCTTCGAGCAGGCGCCCAACGGCCGCGAGCGAATCATCATCGACGAGCTCCCTTACGCGGTCAACAAGGCCACCCTCGTGGCGAAGATCGCGGAGTTGGTGTCAGACCGGAAGCTGGAAGGCATCGCCGACCTGCGCGACGAGTCCGACCGGGACGGCATGCGGATCGTCATCGAGCTCAAGCGCGACGCGCGCGTGTTCACGGTGCTGAACAACCTCTACAAGCACACCACGCTGCAGACGACGTTCGGCGTGATCATGCTGGCCATTGTCGACGGCCGCCCGTCCATCCTCAGCCTCAAGCAAGCGCTGCAGCTGTTCATCGACCACCGCCGCTCTGTGATCCTGCGCCGCACCCGTTTCGACCTCGAGCGAGCGCAAGAACGAGCCCACATTCTCGAGGGCTTGAAGATCTGCCTCGACCACCTCGACGAGGTGATCAAGACCATTCGCGCCGCCGCCGACCCCGACATCGCGTCGACCGAGCTGCAGACCAAGTTTGGCCTCAGCGAGAGGCAGGCGAAAGCTGTGCTCGCCCTCACCCTGAGCCGCCTCACCCGGCTGGAGCGCGGCAAGATCGACGCCGAGTACGAGGAGGTCATCAAGACGATCGCCTACCTGGAATCGGTCCTCGCCAGCGACCAGAAGGTACGGATGCTGATCAGGGACGAGATGGATGACCTGGCCAAGAAGTACGGCGACGACCGCCGGACGGAGATCACTGACCAGGAGGCCAGCGAGCTGTCCGCAGAAGACCTCGTGCCGAAAGAAGAGGTCGTGGTCACTCTGACTCACCGCGGTTACGTGAAGCGCCAGCCGCTACGCGTGTTCCGCGCGCAGAAGCGGGGCGGCGTCGGCCTCAAGGGAGCCAAGCCCACTGCGGGCAGCGACGCGCCGAGCGGCACCCGTGAGGAGGACTACGCGCTGCACCTGCTGACCACGCACACGCACGCTTCGATGCTCTTCTTCACTCAGAGCGGACGCGTGTTCCAGCTGCGCGTGCACGAGGTTCCTGAGCGCGAGCGGCAGGCCAAGGGCGTGCCGGTCAACAACATGATCGACATCGACTCGCACGAGCGGATCACGGCGGTGTTCGTGCGCCCCGAGACAGAGGCGGAGGCGCGCTACATGCTGATGGTCACTAAGAACGGATACATCAAGAAGACGGCGCTCGCCGAGTATGCCAACGTCCGGCGGAACGGATTGATCGCGATCAATCTGCAGGAGGGCGACGAGCTCGACTGGGTGACGCCGACCACCGGCTCAGACGAGATCCTGATCGCAACCGAGCTCGGCAAGGCGATCCGCTTCAGCGAGACCGAGGTTCGCGCGATGGGCCGTGACACGCAGGGTGTCATCGGCATCAAGCTCGGAAAGGGCGATGCGGTTGCCGGCATGGCGACGGCGACGCCGGGAGGCGATCTCCTCGTCATCACGCAGAGGGGTTATGGCAAGCGGACCCCCGTCTCGGAATACCCGATGCACCACAGGGCGGGACAGGGAGTGTTCACGCTCAAGGTCACGGATCGCGTCGGCATGCTCACCGCGATGCGCGTGGTCAGCGATCCCGAGGAGGAGGTGCTCGTCATCAGCGCGAGCGGCATGGTGCTGCGGACGCAGGTGGGAGCGATCTCGCGCATCGGGCGCCAGACGCAGGGTGTGATCGTCATGCGCATCGCTCCTGACGACCAGATCGTCGCGATCGCCCCGGTGGCCGCCATCGACGACGAGGACGTAAAGGAGTAGTCCGGTGCTCACCACAATCGGTGTGTGGCTGCTCGTCGCCAGCGCCGTCGCGATCGTGGTCGAGGGAGTGCTGGCGGCCCTGTGGGGGTTGTCGCTGGCCCGGCGCTCAGTGGCGCTGTCGAAGCGGATCGAGACGGAGCGCACGCAGATCGAAGCCGACCTCGCGCGGCTGCGAGCCGCCCTTGAGGAAACCAAACGATTGTGGCTTCCCTACCAGCGTGTCTTGCGGTGGGTGCGCCACCCGCTCGTGATCGCGCTGCTGGAGTCTTATGCCAGGCGACGAGTGAGGGCTCGATGACCGACGCGCAAGAGAAGGGCAAATCGTCTGCGGACGGCTTCGCCCACCAGGCGGTCGAGGACGCCGTGGCGCGGGAGCGAGCCCGCATCGCGCGCGAGCTGCACGACGGGATCGCCACCGACCTCGCGGGGGCCATCTCCCTTTTCAAGGTTTACATGGAGGGGAGGAAGGGCCAGCCGGACCAAACCCTGAAGAACGTCTTCGAGATCATGGAGCGGCTGCTCAAGCACGTCCGCGAGGCGCTCACAGACCTACGCCCGCCGCCGATCTCGCCGGACGGCGTGGCCGGCGATCTCCGGCAGCAGGCCGACGAGTTCGCGCGACACTACGGCATCCGGGTCGAGCTTTCGAGCAACGGAACCGAAGACCTGCTGACCGCGCACCAGCGCGAGGTGGTTGCGCAGGTCGTCCGTGAAGCGCTGACGAACGTGCGCCGCCACTCTGGCTCATCGATTTGCAGGGTCAAGATGGCGTTCGCCGCGCGGCCGTTCCTCATCGAAGTCTCGGACGAGGGCCGCGGCATCATCGATGGAAAGAGCAGCGGCTATGGACTCGTGGGGATGCGCGAAAGGGCGGCCGGGATTGGCGGCCGCCTGGAGGTCGTGAGCACCGAAGGCCGTGGAACAACGGTGTTCCTTTTCGGCCCGGCTTAAGTCCAGGTCATAGTCATCACCTCGCATCAGAGCCGGAACGACCGGCGCCGCGGCCGCATCTCGGCCAGCGGAAGCGCGAGCTCTTCAGCGTCGACCCTCTGCAACTTCCTCGTCACGCTCTCGACCAGCTCGCGCGAAGCGTGGTCGTCGACCCGGATCGCGCGCGCGATCTCGGGCGCGGAGAGCCCATAGCTGAGCAGCTGCGCGACCTCTCCCTCGCTTTCGTTGAGGCGGCCGAGCGGCCCGCGCAACGCGGCCACCAGGGGCGCGAGCCTGGCCCCAAGCTGAATCGCATATGTGACGTCCTCTTCGCTGTACCAGTGATCTCGCCGGCATCCGATGATCAGGAGGCCGATCGGGCGCTCACCGGGCTCGCCCACCGGCGCGTAGAGAAGCGCCGGCCAGTCCAGCTCCCAGTCGTACCCCATCGAAGGGTTTGGGTTCTCGACGAGGGCGTTCATGATCGTCGGACGCTGCTCGTACAGGGCGCGGCGAGCCAGGGGCATGAGCGGACGGCCCTGCAGGAAGCGTCGCGACACCTCTGAGGCGGCGATTGGCTGGAGCCAGCCTGAGCGCAGGAACCCAAGGACCCAGCGGTCGTGGCAGAGACCGTCTAGGGCCAGTCCCAAGCGGCGCCTGGCTTGTTGGAGCTGAGGGAGCTGGCCCATGTCCGGAGGTTAGGAGGGGACCGTCGCGCTGACCTCACCGGAGGTTCAGCGTTTCCTCAAGAAACCATGAACCTGTTAGGTTGCCGCTGGGGATTGGGAGGTGCCGGCCAAGCTGCTTGTCGTCGACGACGAGCCTCGCACAGCGGAGCTGACCGCGGCGTTGTTGCGGCGCGCGGGTTATGTGGTCGATATCGCGGCCAGCGGAACCGAAGCGCTGGCAAGCGTTCGATCAAGCTCGCCGGACCTCATGCTGCTGGACTACGAGATGCCTGACATGGAGGCTCCGGAAGTCCTCGATTCGTTGCGGTCAGGAGCCGATCGAATCGCCTTTCCAGTGATCATCCTGACCGGCGCGCGCCACGCTGCGGGCGACCAGGTCCTTGGCATCGAGCGGGGCGCCACCGACTTCATCGTCAAGGGCACGGACCGCCAGGTGCTGCTCGCCCGCGTGCGGGGAGCTCTGCGCGACCGCGCTCCTGAGACGCGAATTATCGCCCGCGGGCGGCTGCGAATCGACCTCGCCAGCGGCCAGGCGCGGCTGGGCGAGCGCGCGCTGAAGCTCGAGCGGCGGCCGCTGCTGATGCTGCAGCTCCTGGCGGGGCGACCGGGCGAGGTGGTCAGGCGCGAGGAGCTCCTAGAGCGTGTCTGGGGCACGAACTACGCGGGTTTCGAGCACAGCGTCGACCAGGCGGCGCACCAGATCAGACGCGCACTGGCGGAGCCCGGCTGGATCGAGACGGTCCGTGGACTCGGCTACAGGTTCGTTGCCCAGCCCTGAGCTGGCGGCCGCCCTCCACCGGCTGCGCTCGACGCTGGCCAGGTTGAAGGCGGAGCTCGAGCTTGCTCGAGAGGACCGCGTCGCGCCGCCGGTGGAGCGCTTGAAGGGCGACATCGACGAGGCCCTGGAGCTGCTCAGGGCGGTCGAGCGGTTGGCGCTGGGGCTCGTCACCGTGCTGGTGGTCGACGACGACGTGAGGCTTGCGGAGCTCACCGCGCGGGGATTGCGGCGGATGGGCTACGACTCGGACTCAGCAGCCACATTCCAGGAATCGCGACCGGGCGAGGTGGTCGTCTTCGATCTGGGCCTCTACCCGAGGCTGGACGAGAGTGCTCGCTCAGCTCTACTGGCGGCCCGGCCGATCGTGGTTACGGGAGCCACGGACCCGGGTTCGCGGGCCTTGGCGGAGAGCCTGCACGCGAGTGATTACTTAGTGAAGCCGGTCGAGCTTGCGGAGCTGGCGGCGGCGATCAGCCGGCGACTTACCGAAGGGTGATCGCAAATACGAATTCCTCCCACTCGCTCCCAGCCGCCGCCGTGCCTGATAGACAAGGCGACAGCGCCAGACAGGTTCAATCAGGGCTGAGCGGGGGTCCCAGCAGGGTCATGTCATATTTTTCGAAAAGCGCTGCGATGACGCCGCGATCTGGATGAGCACCCCGTGAAATCGGACCCAACTCCTCATAGAATTTGTGGCCGCCTCCGGGCGTGTAGACCACGACAATCTCGCCAGGCTCGTCCGTCAGGTTCAGGAAGGCGTGTGGAACTCTTGACGGAAGGTACGCAAAGCCGCCTTCCAGGCAGTGAAAGATCTCGTCTCCAATCCTGACCTTGTACCGTCCTTTCAGGATGTGGATCGTCTCCTCCTGGTTGTGGTGAACGTGTAGAGGAGGTCCGCCATGCGGCGCGACCTCGACGATGAAGTAGTCGAATGCTCCGCCGGTGTCGTCGCCCGTGACCTTAAAGATCAGATCGCGGCCGGGGCCGGATTGGAGACGCAGGCCTTCTCCTGCGGCTAGAACCTTGGGCGGACTCGTTGTTACTTTCATTAAAGCCTCCTGATCCGGAAGTGATTAGGGGCCAGACTATCTGGTACCTAGCGAATTGTCAATGCCCTTATAATTGGGGCCCGAACTGATGGAGATGCCCATCCGCGTCAGCCCCGACTTCGCTGCGACATACCCCGACGCCAGCGCTTCGGCGACCGAATGCGCAATGAACCTCGCCCGCACGGGCGACCTCGTTCTCGGGAGGGTCGCGTTGGCGCTGCACCCGCTGGATGTGAGTCCCGCCGGCGGGCTGGTTTTGGGCATCATCAAAGATGCCGGCCGGCCCTGTCCGCCGAACTACATCAGCGAGCGGTTGATCGTCAGTCGCGCCACGGTCACCGGTGTACTCGACACGCTGGTCAAGCGGGGTCTGGTGCGTCGAGAGCCTCATTCCACGGACCGTCGCATGGTGCTGGTGCACCTAACGAAGGCTGGCTCTCGGATGGCCAACACGGTTCGCCGGACTGTGCACCGGGGTGAGGCGGAGTGGATGGGCTCATTAAGCGAGCCGGAACGTGCCCGGCTGACGGAACTCCTCGGGAAGCTTCAGAGGGATCTGGCGTAGCGACTCTCGGCGGAGGGACTTCAGGGTCGACGCTTGCTCATCCACCGAACGGCGGGAGAGTGACCGTGAAGTACCGCGCCACCACGATTGCCCTCGAACAAGAGTTGGCCTTGATGCTCACGCACGACGAATTCCTATATGAGCCTCGCCGCTAGCCAGCCGCATTCCGGCGTTTGGGGCGTCAATTTTCCACGCGAGGACGCCATCCTTTCGTGAGCGAGGATGCTACGCGATACTTCGCTTTTAGCCTTGGGAGGTAAGGATGACTCTGGATCGTTCCTACGTTGAGCAGAACGCCCGCGAGCGTGAGCGCCTGCGCGGATTGGTCACGCGCCTGGGTGATGACGAGTTGCGCGCCTCGGTGAGCGAACACTGGACGGTGGCCGGCGTGCTGGGCCATATCGCCTTCTGGGACGCGCGCGCCCTTGTGCTGGCCGACAAGCTGGAGCGTGGCGTCCCGTTCTCGCCATCCGACGCTGAGCCGGAAGATGTGGACTGGATCAACGACGCCACCCGCCCGCTGATCCATGCCATCGCGCCTCGTGCAGCCGCCCAGCTCGCAGTGCGCCTGGCCGAGGAGACCGACAGCCGCGTCGCCTCCCTCCCGCTCGCTTTGCTCTGGCCCAACAACGCCACCAGTCCGCTGAATCCCTTCCGCGCTAATCACCGCGCCGAGCACCTCGACGAGATCGAAGCCGCTCTGGGCGGCACAGGAGGACCCTGGGGCTCACGTTGACCGGTCTTAGATCGAAACGGTTGAGAGGGCGCGCGCTCTCAACCGAGTAGGCGTACTTCCCATCGGAGCTGCGGTGCCGCGCCGTACCTAGCTTCCGAATGGCGGCAGGGTGACGGTGAAGACCGCGCCTCGCCTATTGCCTTCGTAAATCAACTCGCCTTGATGCTCGCGAACGATTCCGTAGGACATAAACAAGCCGAGGCCGGTGCCTCCCTCTTTGGTCGTGAAATGGGGTTCGAACAAGTGGTGTCTTTGATCGTCTGCTATTCCCGGTCCGTCGTCAGACACGCTGAAGTAGGGCCAGCCATTGCCGCGACGGCCGGACTTCAGCTCGACGTGGCCTTTGGCAGGGACGGCATCGATGGCGTTGTTGACCAGATTCGTGATGACCTCTCGCAGTAGCAAGGGATCAGCGCGAACTTTGACGTCTTCAGGCGATTCGCGCAGCGCGAGTTGAACCTCCTTGGTGCGCGCCCTAGGTCTCGCCATGCCGAGACCGCGAGTGATCAGCTCGTTCAGGTCGACAGGTTCCAACGCGTACGCCACGCGCGGCGTAGCTCCTTGGGCCAGACTCCGAAGCACAGCGACGGCGTCGTTGGCTGCGGCGGTTGCCGTCTCGATGCTTTCGCGGTCGGCCGGATCGAGCCGTCGCGGATCGATCTCCTTCAAATAGCCCGCCGCGTTCGCGACGTGATTGCGAAGGTTGTGTACGACCCCTTCGACGGCGCGGCTGTGGAAGAGGTGACGGTCGGCATCGGAGAGCTCGGACTCGAGGACGCGTCGCACACGCCGGCCGGAAATGGTGTCCGTGAGCGCGAGAGCCAGGAGGCAAACGATGGTGGCGAGGAAATACCCAAGCGGCGACCCATCGAGGACGTAACTAATCAGTAGCGCGCCTAGAGCGAAATACGCAAATGCAAGGTAGAACGAAACAGTGAGGTTGTGGCGGACGACGGAAGCGATTGATTCGCCTGTTCGAACAGATAAAGCAAGTGCAACCAGAGCAAAGTCGGCTAAGTTCGTGATCATGAGAACCATCACGCGGGCATCCAAAGTCAAAGTCCCGCCCTGCTGTAAATGGATTGCGACTGTCGCACCAAGCGCAGCAATGGCTGCGTAGACAGTTCCGTTCGTAAGAACATGCCATTTGGGACGTCGCACTTGGCTTATCGCCATCGCAAGCCCGACGACAGCGGCGTCAAGGGGGTTTGTGAGTATCGCGGTGGCGCCAATTCCCAAACCCAGCAGGGTCAGATGGCCGCGATCGACGCGAACACTTGCGAGGCTAAGGACCGCGGCGGCGAGCATTAGGAAAGCCACCTTTGCAATCGGATCTTGGTGAGCAGCGTCGTAGGGAAGGGTTGTCGCAACGAGTCCAATCACGAAGAGAGAGACCAAGGCTGGGAACGCATAGGAAAGGCTATTCCGGCTCACGGGCAAATTGGTTAAGCTGCCGCCATCGCGAAGGCTGCGTCGGACAGAAAGATCTTTCGGGTACTAGTAGTGGATGACAGCGTGCTCCCGCGCGTTGCGGCTCGGGCCATGCTGGGCTCAGCCTCCGATCTCAGACTGGTGGGCGAGGCATCCTCTGGAGCGGAAGCGCTCGAGGTCCTCGACACTTTGAAGCCTGATCTCATCCTTATGGACGTCCACATGCCGGACATGGATGGTCCGGCCACGGCTAAAGCGGTCCTCGTCCGACATCCCGAAGCCAAGGTCGTGGCCTGGACTGTATCGGAATCAAGCGACGATCTATTGCGCATGATGCAGGTTGGCTGCTCAGGTTACGTGCTCAAAGACGCCGGACCGGGCGAGTTGCAACGTGCGCTGTTGTCGGCTCTCCGGAGTGAGAGCCCGGTGCCCCGCAAGATGATTCCAGACGTTTTGCGTCGAGTTGTCGAATCGACCCCCCTATCGAAGAGCAATGTGCCCCCGCTCACCTCGCGGGAGATGCAGATTCTCCGGGGAATCGCTAAGGGACATACAACAAAGCGAATGGCCGCCGATCTTGGCTTGGCCGCTCCTTCGATTGAGACGCACCTTCACAACATCTTTCGGAAGCTGAGCGCAACCAATCGAGGAGAGGCGGTCAGCGCGGCGCTAAAGGTTGGGCTCCTGACGCTGGCTGATATGTAGTAGCCGGCTTGTCTCCCGTCCTCATTGGCGCGACAGTCATGGTTTTCCATGAGCCTCCAAATGGGATTTGACTATATCTATCGACTGCCCACGCACGGACACTTGGAATCAACAAAGTGACTTGGCAATACGGCGCAGCGAACGAGGGAATCTAAAAAGCGATTAGGAGGAGCCGACATGGTCCGTATGTTCAGGCGATTGCTTCGGGGCGGAAGTCGATCTCGCGTCGTTGGTAGCTGGGTTCTGTAGGTCCTAGAAGGGGGTCCGTCTGGAGCGGACCCAGCCTTTGCGGTTTCAGTAAGACGGCTCAGGGGCAATTACTGAAGTCTAGAATTCCAGCGTCTTGCCACCGTTCAAAACGCTTGCCTGGCCGGCGCGAATCTATGCCCTAGTAGTTATTGCCCTCGGTGCGGGCATGGTTCCCCTGGGATGGTTCGTTTACCACCCGATTCCAGTCGGTGCGCTTCCAACCCTGCTCTACTTGGGAATCGGTGCGCAGGTGGCCGCCCTGAGGCCCATTGCGTGGAAAATCGGCACACAGTCTGTTGTGGACCCCCTACTTGTAGCAACCGGCCTTTACTCGCCGGGTGCTGGTGTGGGAGTGGTGGCCTGGCTAGCCACATTCGACGGTAGGGTTCCCGGTCGCGCCATCCCCTGGTGGGCATTCATCTTCAACAGAGCACAGTGGGCCACTGCGCATGTATTGCCCTCGATCGCCGTGGCATCGCTGGGGGAGAGTGAGTGGTGGTCGGTCCCCGTTAAGACGGCCCTGTACGTGATGGCGTCCGTCGCCCTGAATTATCTAATCACGGCGATAGCAATCTCACTGGTGAGTCGAAGTTCCTTTTGGACCACTCTCCTGGACAATATTGGACTCCCTACAACGGTTGCAACGATTGCCCTCAGTTTCGCTGGCGGCATCCTGTACCTACTGCTGTCCGCGAAACCCTGGCCGGTTGGATACGTGCTCGCGCCGGGTTTGTTCGGTTTCGTGCTCGCCGTCCGAGGAACAATAGCCGACGTTCAGCGGCAGACGGTCCTTAAAGACCAAACCCTGGACTTGGCCGCCCAGGCACTTGACGCTCGTGATCGATACACCGAGTCGCACTCAATTAGGGTTTCCGAGCTCGCTGCCAGATTGGGAGAACATCTCGAACTCGGGGATCGGGAGTGCGAACTAATTCGAACGGCTGGTTCACTCCATGATCTTGGGAAGATAGGAATCAGAGACGACATCCTCAATAAGCCAGGCCCGCTGAGCGAGGAAGAATGGGAGATCATGCGACGCCACCCGGACATAGGCGCCGACATGATTGCCCAGCACTCAGCTCTTGAGCAGGTAGCACCCCTCGTCCGGCACCACCACGAGCGCTGGGACGGTACGGGATACCCAGCAGGTCTGAAGGGAGACGTGATTCCGTTCGGCGCACGCATCTTGGCCGTCGCCGACTCATTTGACACAATCACTGGAGCTCGCTTGTATCGACCTTCGTTGATGACTCCGATCGAAGGAGTAGAGGACATCAGCAGGCGTGCGAATCACTGGTACGACCCCAATGTGGTCGATTCGCTTCGTGAACTCCATGGACTAAAGCCGCTCGAAGTGCTTAATCGCCCAGAGGTACCGCGCCGAATAACAGCGTTGCGGGTGATTCGATCCAATCCGGGCTTCAGCAACCTAATCACAGCAATAGGAATCTCATCGCTGGGCGACCCTCTCACACAGGTCGCGACCCTCGTATCTATCTACGCCGCAACACGAGACCCGCGGTTCGTCGCGCTCGGTTTCATTAGTCAGGCTCTTGGAACGATCCTCATGAGCGCCGTACTCGGCGGCCTGGCCGACAAACTACCTCGACGAGGATTGGTGGTTGCACTTGAGTTGCTCCGTGCCGGCATCTTGGTCGTCACACCTTTCGCGATGATGGGCCATCGCTGGTGGTTGATCATCCCAATCTTGTTCTGCCTCGCCTCCATTAATGGCGTAGTCCAGCCAGCTAGGCAGGCCGCAATACCAAGCCTGGTGCCTGCGAGCCAAGTTGGAAAGGCGAATGCGATTGTTGCAGCTACAACCATGCTGGCTGGGGCGGTTGGTTTCGCTTTAGCGGGGGCACTCCTTGCGGCATTTCAAATGACCTCTCCGCTGTTCATCGTCGACGCTGCAACCTTCGCCTTGGCGGCTGCAATCATCTTGGGTCTGCCTAGTCTGGGTGGAGGTGAACTTAAAACCTCCGTTTCCGGAGCTCTCGCTCGCAGTTGGTCGATCGTGTCCCTCAGACCGCACCTTGTAATTGGAACCTTGGCATCGCTCTTGCTTCCGATAAGTTTCCCGGCGCTGCTCGCTTTGGCTTATCAGGTAACTCCAAGGCAGGGCGGGCAAACCTACTCGATTCTCGAACTCGTGCTGTCGCTTGGGATATTCATCGGCTCGATTGCAGTCTCGAGGTTCAGCATTATCGGCACAATGCGAACTGTTGGTGCCGGACTGTTTCTAACAGGCGTCTTCTCTGTGGGAATCGCGATGACCTCTGCGTTGGCAGTCGGCCATCCGTTGATGTGGATCGCGGGGGCCTTGTTTGTCGCGTCACTGGGCAATCCGATTTATGCCGTTGCGAACCAGACCGCGATTATTGAGGGTGCCGATCCATCGAACCGAGGGAGTGTGATGGCAACTCGATTCGGCCTAGTTCAGACCGCCAGCATCATCGGTACGGCGGCGGGAGGGCTGATTACTCAGCAGTACGGGCCGTTCGCGGCTTACGGGGTGCTTGGTGTGGGGTTGGTGCTTCTTGCTATGTATGCCATCGCTGCGGGACGCAGCACTACGAATCCCCTTCATGGGGCGGCCTATGAGGAGGCCACCCTTCGCACGGCCGGAGCTCAGACCCAGGCCAAGACTTAAGCGGGGTCCGGGCGTGGGTTACCTCGTCATACTGCGGTGATTGCGTAACGTGCGTTCATCCCCGCATGGGGCCGCCCACCAGAGCGAACCTGAGGAGCCGGCCCCCGTGGCGACGGTGACCGTTTCGGCTTTGGCGCTCGATCCGAAGCGGCGCCGGCGCTATCTCCAGATTGCCTTCGGCTTCGGGGCCCTGGTCATTGCTTTCATGGTGCTCTACCTACTGCGGGACTTCCTCGGCGCCTTCGTCCTCGGGGCGGCCATCGCATTCCTCATCCAACCTGCGGTCACTCGCCTCGTGGCCCTGGGCATCCCGCGCGTACTGGCGATCGTGATGGTCTTCATCGTGATCATCGTCGTCATGGCCGGCCTGGTTCTGCTCATCGTCCCCCTGGTGGCCAATGAGGTCGGCCAGCTCCAGCGCCAGGCGCCGACCCTTGCGGCCGAGGCTCAGGAGCGGATCAACAGCCTGCAGGGATCGCCGATCCAGTTTCTGGGCATCACCATCGACATCAAAAGCACAACCGAGACGATCAGCTCTCACCTCAGGGAGTTCCTACTGGGTCAGGCCGGGAATGCGGTCACGATCGGCCTGACGGCCCTCACGACGCTTCTTCAACTCGTGCTGATGTTCATCGTCGCGTTCCTGCTTGCCCTCGACGCGGCCGCCTTCAGGCGCGTGCTGCGCAGGCTCGTTCCGAACGATTACCGGACCGATTTCGACCAGATCTGGCGCAAGGTGCGCAAGATGCTTTACGCGTACGTGCGCGGACAGCTGATCATCGCGGGCCTGATCGGAATCCTCTCCGGCATCGCCTGCTTTGCACTGGGGGTGCCCGACGCCATTGCGCTCGGGATGATCGCGGGCGTCACCGCGCTGATCCCTTACCTCGGTCCATTCATCGGCGCGGTTCCCGCGATCCTCGTCGGCCTGGCCGTGAGCCCCGTCAAGGCCCTCCTGATCGCGATTGTCTATTTCCTCATCTCGAACGTGATCCTCAACTTCGTCTACCCCAAGGTCATGGGTGACGCGGTTCGCCTCTCACCGATCCTCGTCATCGTCGCGTTCATCGCGGGGTTCAGCTGGGCCGGGATCCTCGGCATGTTCGTCGCGGTCCCGATCGCAGCCACGCTGCGCATCCTCTTCGACCACATCTATCCGCGCCTCTACGAGAAGCCCGCTTGAAGATCGCGATCTTCTCGGATATCCACGCCAACTGGCAGGCGCTGGAGGCGGTGCTTCGCGACTGTCCCCAGGTGGACGAGACACTGTGCCTCGGCGACGTCGTGGGCTATGGCGGCGACCCGAAACGATGCGTCGACGAGGTCGTGCATCGCGGCTGGCTGACCCTGGTCGGCAACCACGACCGCGCATGCACCGACCCAGAGATACTCGAATGGTTCAATGAGGACGCTGCCTCGGTCGTCCGATGGACGGTCGACGTCATCGGCGAGCAGCGTCTTGGATGGCTGGGCGGATTGCCGGACAGCCACGTCGAGCACGAGGTTCTCATGGTGCACGCGAGCCCACGCGATCACATCTACGAATATGTGCTCGATACGGCGGTCGCCCACGCGAACCTCGACCTGATCGACGGCGGCATCTGTTTCCATGGACACACACATGTCCCGGGAATCTTCGGAATGTCAGATGGAGCGGTCACGCATGACTACCGAGTCGACACCTTTCGTCTCAAGGGACCTGCGCTGGTGAACCCCGGCAGCGTCGGCCAACCACGCGACGGCAGTCCGACCGCGAGCTATGGAGTCTGGGACACCGAGCTCGAGACATTCGAGTTCCGGCGTGTCCGCTACGACATCAAAGGCGCGCAGCGAGCGATCCGGAAGTCCAAGCTCCCCGAACGCTTCGCACTCCGGCTCGAAACAGGGCGATGACCCCGCGCCTCACCGAGAGGCGGCTGCGGCTCGCCTACGCGGCTGCGACGGGAGCAGGAGCAGGCTCGCTGTTGGTCTGGGCCTACTTCTGGGTCAGCCTGGTGCGGGGCAACCTTCGAGGACCCGACTTCGTTTCGTTTTACGCCGCGACTCGGCTCTACGCCCTCAAGGGCGGCTCGGCCGTTTACGACCTCGCGCTCCAGAAACAGTTCGAGTTGCAGATCATCCCCCAATCCCCTGATCGGTTCATCGTGCTCCCGTACTTCCATCCGCCTTACTACACGTTGCTCATCGCGCCCCTTGCTGCCCTGAGCTATCGCGGGGCCTATTACGCGATGGCCGCATTCAACGTCCTGCTGGCCGCTGCACTGATCGTCCTGCTCGTGCGGAACAGCTTGAGCATCCACGGCCGCGGAGCGTTCGTCGCCTCCGCGATGATCGCCGGTTTCTTTCCGCTTTTCGTGACTGTTCTTCAGGGCCAGTCAGACCTCGTGGTGCTGGTGCCGCTTGCCGCCGCCTATACGGCGTGGGCCAAGGGACGCCATGGGTGGGCCGGCATTTTCAGCGCCCTGGCGCTCGCCAAGCCTCAGCTGCTCCTGCTCGTACCCGTGCTCTTCGTGGCAAGGCGCGCGTGGCGCGCGCTGGCCGGGTTCGTCGGGGTCGTGGCAGCCCTTGGGTTGCTTTCGGTGGTGGGTTTCGGCCTGAATGCGGTCGTCACGTACCTCGGACTGGTCGGCGCATGGGCGATCGGCGGCAAGTTACCCACCAGCGGACAGCTCGTGTACACCGACACCGCCGCATACTCGCTTCGCAACATTCTCGAAGCCGTTCCAGGCGGCGGCAAGTACATCGCGCTGATCGTCCTCATCCTGCTGCTCGTGCTGGCGGCCCTTTCCCTCAGCTGGCGCCCTGACAAGCCGAGGCTGGACTTTGCGATGGCTGTGGCCGCATCACTCGTTCTCAGCCCGCATCAGAACGTGCACGACCTCGCGCTCATGATCATCCCCGGATTTGCCCTCGCCGATCTCGCTGTGGCCGGCCAGCTGCGCTCGCCTCGCGCGGCAGGGGTCGTGCTGGCGATCGCGTACGTAGCGATCAACATGACGCTCGCCATCAATCTCTGGTCAGCTGCAGTGGGAGCTCTGCTGGTGGCCGGCTACCTGACCTTCGAGCGGATGTCGGTGCGGCCAGACCCGGTCCCGCTGGGTGAGCTGACGTGGAGCGGCCCGCGCCCGAGGCGCGTCATCGTCCTGCCTGCTTACAAGGCGGCGAAGACCCTGAAAGAGGTCGTCGGTGATATCCCACCGGGCCACGCCGACCGGATCCTCTTGGTCGACGACGCAAGCGCCGACGCCACCGTCAGCGTCGCCACTGCGCTCAGCCTCGACGTGATTCGACACCGGCGCAACCTCGGGTATGGAGGCAACCAGAAGACGTGCTACAGCCAGGCCCTCCTGATGGGCGCGGACGTCGTGGTCATGCTGCACCCCGACGGCCAGTACGACCCGGCCATCATCCCCATCCTCTGTCGCGTCGTCGAGAGCGGCGAGGCCGACATCGTGCTCGGGTCGCGGTGGCTCGGCATCGACCCGGCCAAGGCGGGGATGCCCTGGTGGAAGCGCATCGGCAACCGCTTCTTGACATCGGCCGAGAACCGCGTGCTCGGACTACAGCTTTCCGAGTACCACACTGGCTATCGCGCCTACTCGCGGCGTTTTCTCGAGGCGATTCCATTTCTCGAGAACAGCAACGACTTCGTGTTCGACACGCAGGTGTTGATTCAGGCGGCGGCGTTCGGATTCAAGATCGGCGAGGTGCCCGCGATCGGCAAGTACCACGAGGACGCAAGCTCGGTGAGCTTCGTGACCTCGACCGTTTACGGCCTGAAGACGCTGGCGGCGCTGGTGAGGTACGTGACCCACCGCGCGGGATTCAGGTGCCGGTGGCTGACCCCAGCCTCAGACGCCGACAAACAGGCGCTTGCGGTAGGCCAGGTAGCCCACCACGGCTAGGTTCAACAACAGGGCTCCGACCTTGAAAAGCGTCGCGTGGTGGATGACCTCGTAAGCCTCGTAGGGGATCAGGCTTCCGGTCGCGATCACCGTCAGGTATTCCGCCCAGCGGCGCCGCATCGCGAGTCCGACACCTTCTGTGCCTTCCAGCAGCGCATACGCGATCGCCGCTATGGCCACCACGCTGACGTGGCTGAACGAGCCGATCAGGAGAAGGAGGCGAAGTAGAAGCTGGACGATCACGCCGTCGTCGGCATCGAGGTTGAGCTGGTCCTGCGCGTACCGCGCCCAGGTGGTGAGAAGGCCCTGCTCACCCGCCACCAGGAGGCCGATCGCGAGGGCGATCAGCACGATGGCCTTGACGATCCGCTCGACGATGATGACCTTGATGAACGCGTCGTGCTCCCCGCCCATCCGGCCGAGCTCGGCCCACAGGCGGCGGAGATAGTGAGGGCGGCGCGAGTCCACCTTAGACCGAGTGTTCGCGGTGCTCCCGGAACAGCATCACGCGGCAGTTGGCGTTCTTGAGGACGTAAGGCACGGTCTTGCCCATGTTGAACTCGCCGAACCGCCTCTTGTAGGGCAGGCCCATCACGATCAGGTCGGCGCCCCACTCGGCGGCTTCATCGACGATCGCCGGGCCAGTGTCGCGTGCCTGGACCAGCTCCGTCTCGACTGGCAGCTGGCTTTGCGCGACCAGCTGCTCGACCTCGTCCAGGATCTTCTCCCCGCGCTCGACGACATCGTCCAGCACCGCCCCGAGGGGGAGGGACCGGTTCACCTCGATGATGTGCACCGCGTAGAGCTTCCCGCCGTGCGGATCCGTCATCCGGCTGGCCAACCGCACCGTCTCGGAGTCGATCGCCTGGCCGCCCACGGCCACCAGTACCTTCCTGGAAGCCGTCGGGTGCGAGTGCTCGGCCATCAGTGCTGCGGTCCCCGCCGGATGCGCCGGACCAGGACGTACACGCCGAAGCCCAGGCAGATGGCGACCGTGACGAGGCCGACCCCCTGCGAGGCAGGATCGAGGCCCCGGTGCCCGGCCAGGTAGACGAGCACCCAGAGGCCAAGTCCGAGCGTCATCAGACCCATGAACGTAAACGGGAAGCGCAAGAGCCCAAATCCTAACAAGCTGGGCGGAAGGCCCATTCGAGGCCTCCCTATAATCAACCAGCCTTGAAGCTGGTGATCGTCGGGTGTGGGCGGGTCGGTTCGCAGATCGCCGCCGACATGGACCGGACCGGCCACCAGGTGATCATCATCGACAAAGACCCCAACCAGTTCTCACGAGCCGCCTCGCGTGGCGTGCTGACCGCGGATTTCAAGGGCGACCAGGTGGTCGGCAACGGTACGGACGCCGACGTCCTGCGCAGGGCCGGGATCGAAGACGCCGACGGCTTTGTCGCGGTGACGGAGGGCGACAACCGCAATATCATGGCCGCGCAGGTCGCAAAGCACGTCTTCAAGGTCCCACGCGTCGTGGCCCGGATCTACGACCCCGAGCGAGCGGAGGCATACGAGTTGCTCGGGCTGCACACCATCTGCCCGACGATCGAAGGCGCCAAGCACATCGAGAAGACCCTGCTGGAGACTCACTAGATGTACGTGATCGTCGTCGGCGGCGGCACGGTCGGCTACTACATGTCGCGTGACCTGCTCGAGCGCGGCCACGAGGTCACGCTCATCGAGAAGAACTCAGCGCGCGCTGACTGGCTCGAGACGCAGCTCGGCAGCATCGTCATGCGTGGCGATGGATGCGAGGTGAAGTTTCTATCGCAGACGGGGATCGAACGCGCGGACGCAATCCTTGCGGTCACCGCCGACGACGAGGACAACCTCGTCGCCCTACAGATGGCAAAGAAACATTTCAATGTCAAGAAGACGATCGCTCGGGTCAACAACCCTTCCAACGTCGAGATCTTCAAGATGCTCGGCGTCGACGACGCCGTTTCCGCAACTGATGTTCTGCTCGCGGCGCTGGAGCCGCCGATAACGACCTGACATAAAAAAGGACCGCTCCCTTGGAGCGGCCCTCTACCAAAGCGCGATTACGAGGATTTGCCGATTCTGTAGATCTTGGTTCCGCAGACCGGGCAGGTCCCAACCGTGGCCGGCTTGCCATTCTTCATCGTGATCGGCTTAGGGTCGACCATCTCGACCTTCTTCTTGTCCTTCAAACAGTAGCCTTCCATCTTTCACCATCCAAAAATTACGGTCTGATCCGAAAAGAAAAGAACCACTCGGGTGAGCGGCCTTTAATGGATTCGGGTTATACGGCCTTGCCGATCTTGTAGATTTTCGTGCCGCAGTTGGGACATGTTCCAACTGTTGCCGGCTTGCCGTTCTTCATGGTTATGGGCTGAGGGTCGACCATTTCAACCTTCTTCTTGTCCTTCAAACAGTAGCCTTCCAAGTAGTACACCGTCCTTATACGAGATTCCGTTTCGGGGCCCGGACGTGCCCATTCTAGGGGTGGGTCTTTCCCCAATACAACCCCAATTCAAACTGAATTCAAATGCCGGGGTCGAAAAGGGCTTTGAAAAACGTGACGACAGGGCCCTCAAAAAGGCCTCTTCGCAGCCTCGTCGAAACCCACAACCAGTGATGCGGGCCTCCCAATATTGACGGGCTTATGCGCGTCGCACTCCCCGCGGCGTTGACGATCGCGGCCCTCGTCTCACCAGGTCGCGGCTGATGATCACGATGCTGGGCGCAGTGATTTCTCTATCTCAGCGACACGCTCCGCAAGTTCTTTCGGCGTTGCCTTCGCGATGCCCTTCACTCCAATCGAGCCGATGGTGATCGATGCGCATGCCACGCCCCACACGAGCGCGTCCTGCAGTCCGCCGGGCTGGCCACCGGTGGTCAACCAGCGGGCGAGCAGCCCTCCAGCGAAAGCGTCACCCGCCCCCGTTGTGTCGACGACAGGCTGATCGGTGACGGCCGGGACCCGCACCACGCCATATTCCGTGTACGCGGCGAGGCCCTCAGTACCGGCTTTGATGACCAGGCCCTGCAGCCACCACTGGCGTCGAAACTCCTCGGGGTCCTTGCCCCCGAGCGAAGCGAACTCCTCCTGGTTGCAGAAGAACCACCCCGCTCTGCGCAACACGTCCCTGACTTCGGGAGGTCGCGCCTGCACATACGACAACATCGCGTCCGCGGCGAGGAGCTGAGCACCGCCGAGCATGGCCATCAACTGCGCCTGACGATCCGGCCGCATAGAACCGACAAACGCCCAGCCGGCGAACTCTGCCGGCACCGCCGGCGCCCAGCTGTCATAGATGTCGTCGCTGCTGCCGAGGTCGATGTTGCGGCCGTGCTCCTGGTGCGCGCGCCAGCGGTAGGTTGGAGCGTCGAGGATCTGAAGCATCTCGATGTCGATCGTGCGGCCGCTGAACGCCTGCGCGACGCGCTTCGCGCCATCGAGTCCCACCGGCGCCATCACCTTCACTGGGACGATCAAGCTTGCGGCGAGCGCAAAGTAAACGGCCGAGCCTCCAAGCGTTTCATCGACTTTGCCAAAAGGCCCGTCGCGCGTGTCCAGCGCTACCGAGCCGGCGACCAGAAGCTCTGTTGGCTGGTCAGGCACGGCGACCCGTGCCGCTGCTCGATGTCACCAGGTGGCGCGCATTCCGAAGCTTCTCCAGGAAATCCTGTGGGGTCGTGTAGTCCTCGATCTCCATCCAGCTGCGTCCGAGTTCGCTCGCGGTGTGTGAGTCGGAGCCGGTGGCAAAGACTTTCCCGAGGTCCTTCGCCAGCTGTGCGGCCGCCTGGTTTTCCGCAGGCTCGCACCAGGCGTTGTAGGTCTCGATGATGTCGATCCGATCCGCGAGCTCCACCATGCGTTCAGTGCTGAAGTGTGCGCGATGCCGGTCGAGCGGATGCGGCACGTAGGTGAGCCCACCCATGTGGTGAATCATGTCCATAACATCCTCGGCGGGCATGTAGGGCGGAAGCCGGCCAGTGATAAACAGGCCGATCATCTCACCCTCACGCGTCTTGGCTTCTTCGCCGACGATCGCCAGGTCAGGCGCAATCTTGGCCAGGGCCAGCGCACCTTCGACGGTGTTGTGATCCGTCAACGCGATGCGTTCGAGGCCGCATTCGGCGCAGCGCTGAATGAGCTCGTGGAGCGAGCTCCGGCCGTCATGTGAGTAGTTCGAGTGCAGATGGAGATCGACCCGCACGACTGAATACCGCTAGACGGTGGCGGCTTCTCTGAGCATTCGCTCGCGGGCGCGAGCAAACAGTGGGATCACCTCGGCCGGACCGCGGTTCTTGCATGACTGCGTCATCAGCGCGGCTTGCGCGTCGTAGATGATCTCCATCACCTGGTCCGGTCGGCGTTCGCGACCGAGGCGTCCTGGCAGCTCAGGATGCGCGTGCCGCAGCACGACCATCAGCCTGGCGACCAGCCATCCCGGAACGATGCGAATTTCCTGTACGAGGCATTCCTCGACCCAGAACAGCAGCTCATCCGACTCCTGGAGCAAGTGGCGCGGCGTCATCTTGCGCTGCCGCCTCCGATGCCAGCGCAGGTCACGTTGCTGCTCTTCAATCGTCTCTTGAAGCATGGCTCGCAACCCACTATATCAGCGCCCCACCGCAGTTCTAACTCTTGACGGATAACACAATGTTCGCCATCCTCCCGCAGCCGGCACGAGGTGGACTTGTCGATCGAATGTCCACTCTCGCCACTGCTGCCGCACTCGATAACGCATCACCATCTGCGCGACGTTGCTGTACGTGCGTTGATGTGCTTGATCGGTCCAGCCCTCGATCACCTTCACGCTCACGACCTGCATGTCGAGCAGCTCGACGTCATCGTCGAGACGCGGCATGTCACGCATGAACACCTCGCGTCCTCCCCATGCTCGCTGCGCGTCTTCAGCCAGCATGTCCCACATCTCGTCAAATCGCCCCTCCGCGTGCAGCTTCATGAAGCGCATCTCGAAAGTCGCCGGCGCGATCGAGGTGGGCGGAGGCGGGCGTACAGGTTCCAGCAGCGGCGGCATGGCGGCGACCGCGCCGGCCATCCCGGTGCCGAGCGAGGCGCTGACGAACTTCCCGAAGTCGTCCGCCGGCCAGGTCGTGAACTGCCCGGCCACACGAGAAATGACCGAGTCGACAGCCGTCCAGCGGCGGAGCCGGCGAACAAGCCTATTGACCATTGGCGCTAGATGTTGTGTGATGTCCCCAGACTGTATACAGAATGTGGATAACTCGCAACCCCTGGTCTTCAGCTGCCTGCCGCCGGCGCCGGCCTTCGAAGCAACGGCAGCGGGCGGCGGGGTGCGGTCATCCGCATCGTTGGGAAGGCGTCTGGATCATTGCGATCCGCGCACCCGGCGCCCGTAGGGCACATCTCAGCCGGATCAAGTTTTGATCCGGATTGGCGTGTCGGCCTGGCGAGTCGCTCCGCGGACTCAGCCTGCTGTCATGCGACGCACGATTGCAGCCACCTCTGGAAGCGGGACGCCCACGGGGCAAGCGGCTGCCGCGGCTTCGAGGTCCGCCTCATCTCCCGCGAAGTCGGAGGACGCCTCACCCAACCGCGCGTAGAGGCGCATATACGAAGAGGCGAGGTCGGGAAGGCGCGTCTTTCCCATCCGTGAGGCGGCGAGAGCGCACAGGCCGCAATTGATACAGCAGACTAGATGCGGGTGGCGCTCGCGCTCTGCCGGCTGCAGCGCGCGAATGCCATCGGGTGCGTAGGTGTCGAACAGGTCCTCGAGCTGCGAGCGCGGGCGGGTCAGCCGCCTTCGCGCCAGGTGCAGGCCGTAAGCCCAGGCGAGCTTGGCGAGCGAATCGGTGCGGCCCATCTGCTAGTTCAGGAGTCCTCGCATCGCGCCCTGCGCCAGCTCTTCCTGCGCCCATCCGGCGTGCCCGAGAACCGGGGCTCGTCCCAACCATGCCCCGCGCACGAACTCGCGCGCGGCATCGAATCGCTGCGAGGCGCTCCACCCGAGCTCTGCGCCGATGACCTCCGCTGCGCGCAACACGCATGCGGCGCCCGCGCAAGGACCGGCTGCCAGGCCGACGCGCCGAAACGCATCGGCCAGCGTGCGCACCTGCTCGTGGCGGGCCGAATACGCGAGCTCTGCCTCGGTCATCGGCTCGCATCGACATACGAGCCGCCCGGTGCGGCCACCGTCCAGGACTTTTTCAGCGCGCGAACCATGCCGGCTCTGCAGCTTTACGGCGGCCAGCGCCGGTATGCCGCAGCGACGAGCCAGATCACCGGCAGGCTCCATCTCCGATTCGTTGCCAGGCAGGGGAGTCGTGGCCGTCGTACACGGAGCCTGATGTCCGAGCTTGCGGCACACCGCGTCGGACGTCTGCTCGGCCATGAGCCGGTACATAGATAGCTTGCCGCCCGTGATCGTCACTAATCCCTCGACGCCGCCGGCGGCGTGGTCGATGACCTCAAATCGGCGCGAGAGCTCATCCTCGTAGCGGCGCCACTTGAAGAGCGTCGGGCGGACACCGGTCGTGGTGCGCACCGGGCGGTAATCTCGGATTGAAGGGAAGACGCGCTCAAAAGCCTGGAGGAGGTAATCGACCTCGTCCTCGGTCACGTCCACCGAATCGAGATCCCCGTAGAAGTCGTCATCCGTGGTTCCGAGCAAGGTGAAGCCGGCGTGCGAAACCATCAACAGGTCGCGGCCGTCGACTGACTCGGCGCTGATCGAGAAGTTAGAGATGCGGTGCGGATAGACGATGTGGATTCCCTTCGCGGGGCGCAACTGCACAGTCATGCCGGCTAGCCCGCTGATCTGCGGTGACCATGGGCCCGTCGCGTTGACGACCACGCGGGCGCGCGCTTCGGACATCGCGCCGTCGGAACCGCGGTAGCGGACGCCGATCACCTTGCCTCCGTCGCGGACGAGGTCGACCACCTTCGTGTGGTTGAGGGCGCGGGTTCCGTGCGCCACCGCATCCTCTACGTTCGCGTAAACCAGGCGGTGCGGGTCCACGCCCCACTCCTCCATGGTCACCGCGCCGATCAGCTCACGCGTGAGCCCGGGCTCGGCCTGCAGCGCCTCTTCGGCTGTGAGGCGCCGGTGCGGGTGGGCCTTCTTGAGCGGCTGGAAGCGGTCGTAGACCTCCATCGCGGTCTCCATCCGCTCGATGTTGTTCTTGTCGTGCGGAAGCACCGGGATGATGAAGGCGACCCGATAGACGATGTTGCGCGCGATCGACACGATGTATCCCGCGTCCTGCGTGGAGAGGCGCGTGGTGTCCCAGTCGAACTCGAGATAGCGCGGGCCCCCATGGATCATCCAGCTCGATGCGCCCGTGGTCCCCGCTCCCCAGTCGCCCTTCTCCAGCAGCAGCACGGACAGGCCGCGCAAGGAGAGGTCCCGCGCGACTCCAGCCCCCGTCACGCCGCCGCCGATCACGCAGACGTCGTGAGCGCTCGGTGCGCTCAAGCGAGGATCACGCTCGAAGCTTAGCTAGGCAGGCTGCCGGCGGGCGGATCGACGGATCTAGGCGTCCGATGCGGCCCCATCCGGGCGTCGACTTCTGCGCTCCTCGCTTACGCACCACGGTGCGCGCGCTGCGGTGCTCGGCGTCTCCTTCGGCTGGGACCACCTCGGCCGCCGATATCTCGCCGCACGCCGTCAGCCTGCGGCTTCGTGCTGCTTCTGGAACTCTTCGATGATCGCCTTGGCCAGGTGCGCCGGCATCTCGTCGTAATGCGAGAACTTCTGCTGGAAGCTGCCGCGCCCCTGCGTGATGGAACGAAGGTCGAGCGCAAAGCGCAGCATCTCGTGTTCCGGAACCGTGGCGCGCACCTTCTCGTAGCCGTCATCCGGTTCGGTCCCGAGGATCTTGCCACGGCGGCCGTTGATGTCGGACATGATCGCGCCGAGGTTCTTCTCGGGGACGCGGATGTCTGCCTCTACGACCGGCTCGAGCAGCACAGGCCCTGCATCCAGGGCGCCCTTGCGGATCGCCATCGAACCCGCGATCTGAAACGCCATGTCGTTGGAATCGACCTGGTGGAACTTCCCGTCCACCAGCGTCACCCTGACGTCGACCATCGGGTAGCCGGCGACCACTCCCTTGGCCATGTTGTCGACGATCCCTTTTTGTACCGAAACTCGGAAGTTCTGAGGAATCGCTCCGCCGAAGATCTTGTCCTCCCATACAAAGCCTTCGCCTCGCTTGGTCGGGGCAACCTCGATCACGCAGATCCCGTACTGGCCGTGACCGCCGGACTGCTTGACGTGCCGGCCCTCAACCCGGCTATGCCCCGAAACGGTCTCGCGGTATGCGACGCGCGGCACCTCGGTGGTCGCTTCAACCCCGTACTTGCGTTTGAGCTTGTCGAGCGTGACATCCAGATGAACGTCGCCTAGCCCGGCGATCACAAGCTGCTTTGTCTCTTCCAGGCGTTCCACGTGCAGTGTCGGGTCCTCCTCGCTCAGCCGTGCGAGGCCGCTCGAGATCTTCTCTTCGTCGCCTCGAGCCTTGGGAGTGATCGCCAGCGTATAGGCCGGTCCCGGCAGCTCGAGTGGCGGAAGCGGACCCCCGTCTTTGATGCCGAGCGTGTCCCCGGTCAGCGTGTGCGCCAGCTTGGTCGCGCCGCCGATGTCACCTGCCCTCACCTCGGTGGTGGCGACGTGCTCCTTGCCGCGGGGGAAGAAGATCTGTGCGAGCCGTTCCTCGCCACCACGTGTCAGGTTCGCCAGGTGGGCGTCGGCCTTGACCGTGCCGGCCACGACCTTGAAGTAGCTGACCCGGCCGAACTGGTCGCCACCGGTGCTGAACACAAAGGCTTTCGCGGGCTTCTCGGGCTCGACCTCCGGTGGAGGCATCAGCTCCACGATGGTGGACATCAGCATCCGCACGCCCAGCAGCTTGGTCGCCGAGCAGCACACCACCGGCGCCACCTTTCCGGCGAGGATCCCCTCGCGCAGCCCGCGCTGGATCTCGTCCTCGCTCAACGTGCCGGCGTCCAGGTATTTCTCGAGCAAGGAGTCGTCGCTCTCCGCGGCCGCCTCGATCAGCTGGCCGCGGTACTGCTCGACCAGCTTCTGCATGTCGTCTGGAATAGGAACCTCGTTGCCTTTGCCGTCGGGCGTGGTCACGAACGCTTTCAGGTGGAGCAGGTCGACGATCCCGCGGAAGTCCTGCTCCGAGCCGATCGGTAGGTGGAGGGGAAAAGGCCGTGGCGAGAGATGCTCGCGCATCGCGGCGACGGCACCGTAGAAGTCGGAGTTCTCCTTGTCCAGCTTGTTGATCACCACGATTCGCGGCTTGTTCGTCCGGTTGCAAATCTCCCAGGCGACCTCGGCGCCCACGGGCAGCTGCGAGCCCGGGCCCACGACCACGATCGCGCCTTCGGCCACCCTCAGCCCGCTGAGCGCCTGGCCCGCGAAGTCGAAGAAGCCCGGGGCGTCGAGGATGTTGATCTTGAAACCGTTGTGCTCGGCGAAGCCGACGCCGAGGTTGATTGAGATCTTGCGCTTGTGCTCTTCGGGCTCGAAGTCCATCGTCGCGGTCGCCTGGTCAGGGGCGCCGATGCGCTGGATCGCGCCCGAGGCGAACAGCATCGCCTCGGCGAGCATCGTCTTTCCATCGTGGGAATGGCCCAGCAGGACCACGTTCCTGATCTTGTCCGAAGCGTACTCAGTGGCCATCCAACCCCCTTGCAACCCGGTCGCCGCAAGCAGTAAGGACAAGTCTAAGGCGCGGTTAAGAGCCGGTTGGCTTGGGTATCATCACTAACCTATGGTCAAGAGGACGGCGTCCATCGAAGAGGTTCTGGCGGCTGTCGAGGCTGCGCGGGACAAGGTCATGGCGGACGAGGTGAAGTCGCTCACCAAGCTGGGGATTCCCAAGGCCATGGCTTACCAGATGATCGCCAGCAGATTCCACCAGAAGGTGGGGAACCAGGAGGAGGCCGAGCCCGACCCGTTTGAGGGCAACGCGACCTCTTGGGAAGAAATCGGCTAACCACCCTCCAGCGGCGTGAACCGAGCCAGCCGGCTCGCTCGCCTTCTACGGATCCTCTCTGTTGTCATCGCTGAGCCTGGGCTCAACCCCCTCGAGCTGGCCGAGCGCGCCGGCGTCTCCGAACGGACGTTGCGGCGTGACCTGGTTCAGCTGCGCGGGCTTGGTTACGAGGTCGCTTACACGGGGGGCTACGAGATGCAGGAGAAGCTGAACCTGGAGGGCCAGACGGGTCACCGCTCGCTCGGCCGCGTGTACGAGCAGCACCTCGACCTTCTGCGCAAGCAGCTGCCCAAGCGCCTGGCGGCGCAGGTCACCGAAGAGGTCGACTCCCTTGCGCCGGCAGCGCTCGCATCCCTTTTCGCGACCGCCATCGAACGCCACTCAAAGGCGGCCGGGCGCACTTCGGCTAGATGAAACCGATCGTTCTCATCCCGAGCGGTGACGGCGACGCCGACTTCACCTACGCCACGGGGTTTTCGGTGGAGACCAGTCTGTACATCCGCTTCGGCGAGGGCGACGACGTGCTCGTCACGAGCCCGTTGGAGATCGAGCGAGCCCGTGTGCAGAGCAAGACGAGCCGTACGCTCCTGCTAGCGGAGGCGGGCTACGAAGAGAGCGGCCCTTTTGTCTCCTACGCCAGGCTGGCGGCCCGGATCCTGCGCGAGCGCGCTCTGGAATCGGCTCGCGTGTCACCCCGTCTGCAGGCGGGTTACCTGGAGGCGTTGCGTGAGACGGGGCTCGAGATCGAGGTCGATCGCACCCTCTTCCAGGCTGAGCGCCGGCGAAAGACCGCGGAAGAGGCCAGGTTCATCGAGGCGTCGCAGCACGCCGCCGAGGCCGCAGTGGTCGAGGTCGTGAGCCAGCTCGCCCAGGCGGACATCCGGGACGGCATCCTTTGGCTTGACGAGAAGCCGCTCACATCCGAGCGCCTGTACGCGCGCGCCGCTTTGCTGCTGGGCGAGAAGGGCTTCACGTGCCCGGACATGATCATCGCGGGCTCTCCTGAGTCGGCGATGCCCCATTTCCGTGGCGAGGGCCCGATCCGGGCCGGGGCTCCGGTGATCATCGACATCTTTCCATCCAGCCGGACTACTCACTACCACGGCGACCTCACGCGAACGGTCGTCGTGGGCGAGGTTCCAGACGAGATCCGACGGATGCATGCCGCGGTCCTCCAGGCGCTCGACGCCGGAATCGAGTCGATCAAAGCCAGGGTTTCCGGCCGCGACGTCCACGAGGGCGTGTGCCAGGTCCTGGTGGATCGAGGCTACGGAACGACGACGAAGGGATTCGAAGGCCCGGAGGGCGGCCCGAAGATGAACCACTCGACCGGCCACGGCGTCGGTCTGGACGTGCACGAGGAGCCGGCCCTGCGCGGGCCGGACGAGAACACCCTGGTGGAAGGCGACGTAGTGACCGTCGAGCCGGGCCTCTATCTCCCCGGGTTGGGCGGGGTTCGCATCGAGGACACCGGCATGGTGACCAGGGACGGGTTCAAGAACTTCACGACCCTCACGCGCAGCCTCGACCCCCGCGATTACCTGTAAAGTTCAAGTTGACAGTGCCTGCTGACGAAACGCTCGGACAGAGGATTCATCGCGTGCGCCAGGAGCGAGGTATGAGTCTGGCCAAGGTCAGCGGCCCGGACTTCAGCCGTGCCTTCCTCCACCAGGTCGAGCATGGGCAGGCGCAGCCCTCGACCCGGGTGCTGAGGGTGATCGCCGGCCGACTCGGGACGGAGGTCGACTACCTGCTGGAAGGCCGCCTCCCCGGCGTCGAGCGGGAGCTCGCGCTCGAGAAGGGCCGCGTGCTGCTGGCACGGGGAGATGCAAGACGCGCGCTGTTGGCGCTCCAGCCGGCCGTGGCTTCCACGGAATGGCCGCTGAGCACCGACGCCCGCCTCAGCCAGGCCGAAGCCCTGCGCGAGCTTGGGCGCGATGCCGAGGCGCGGGACGTCCTGGCCCGAGAGAAGGACATCATCAGCTCGTACGGCGATCGCCAGCGTTTGCAGCGCCTGCGATCGATCCAGAAAGGGAACCGCTTCGGCTACGGCGAGGGAGGCACGAAGGGCGCCGTGGAGTCAGCGATCAAGACCCACCTCCGGCTCGCCGACCAGGCGCAGCGCGGCGCCAACAGCCACGACGCGCTCGAACACTACCGCGCGGCGCGAGTCCTTCTCGAGATTCTCTGAGGCTCTAGAGCCCGCTCGTAAAGGTGAACGACGGCGGCGGGGTCACCTCCGGCGGAGTGATCTCCAGTGTGATCACCTCGTGCGCCTTGAGGGGGATCGCTTTCGGGTCGCCCGTGTAGACCGTCGGGCCCTTGCCATCCTGGAGGTCGATGTAGACGATGAGCTTCTCGTCGGGCGTCAGGGTCAGCGTCGAGACGTGGGTTGCGTCGAGCGGCTCGTTGGGACCCCCCTGGGCTTTGCTCCACGTGCTCCAGATGGCGAAGAACTGGCCGAGCGTGAACGTCTGGCTCGCCGGCGACTCGATGTGGATGACGTTGGCGTTGGCGGCGTGGACGTGCAGCCAGTAGAGACACGAGGGGGCGGTCGGGGCGCCGCTGATCCCGACGTTCGCGGGGATCGGGAGCACGTTGCCCTGGTAGACGATCTGGACGGCGGTGTGGTAGTGCACCTGGCCGTGCTCGCCTTGGTCGCACGGGATGCCCGCCGTCGTTTGCGGAGCGGTGGATTTGTTGTTGACCACGAAATAGATGATCAGGCCGATCGCGAACACCACCAGGATGGCCGCGACGGCAATTGGAAGCAGCGGAACGTCTCCGCCTTTCTTGACCCGCACCGGAGGACGGCGGCTGCCTTGGCCCGCGCCCGACCGCACCGCAGCCTTCGTTTTAGTAGCCATAACCCTTGGTAGAATACCGGCCTACCCTTTCTGGCTTCGGCCGGAGGCACAATGCCCCCGATCGACCGGGGCCTGAACCCATAGGAAGGAGGTCCCCTTTTGCGGGATTACGAAGTTCTCTACATTGTTCGCGCTGACCTGGACGACGAGAAGGTCCAGGACGCGGTCAAGCGGGTCAACACGCTGATCGAGAGATCGGGCGGGACGATCGAGCGCACCAACCTTTGGGGCAAGCGCAAGCTCGCCTACGAGGTCAAGCACCAGAAGGAAGGCTCGTACGTCCTGCAGGACTTTCAGTTCGACCCGAGCCGGGTCCCTGAGCTCGAGGCAGCCCTCAAGATCACAGAGGAGGTGCTGAGGCATCTCATCGTGCGCAAACCGGAGAAGGCCGCTGTTGCGACCATCGTCGCCCCGCCGCCGGCGGAGGTCGTGCTGGAGCCGATTGCAATTGAGTCGGAGCCCGTCGCGGCGGCCAGTGCGGATCGGGAGGAGTCATAAAGATGTCGAACCTGAACAAGGCGCTGCTCATCGGAAGGCTTACCAAGGACCCGGAGATGCGCTACACACCCAGCGGAACCGCGGTGACCAACTTCAGCATCGCCACCAACCGCTGGTCGTCCGGTCCGGACGGCGAGCGCAAAGAGTTCACCGACTACCACAACATCGTGGCGTACCCGATCGGCAAGCGGAACCTGGCCGAGACGGTTGCGCAGTACACGCGCAAAGGCGCTCTCGTCTACGTCGAAGGCCGTATTCAGACTCGCTCGTGGGAGGGCCAGGATGGACAGAAGCGGCGCGTGACCGAGATCATCGCCAACGACGTTCAGTTCCTCGAGCCGCGCGGCTCGGGCGGCCCAAGCGGCGCCGGTGCTCCGGCTCGCGCCGCGGGCGGCACATCACACGACGACATCCCCGCTCCGGACGACGCTCCTCGTGACGTCGACCCGGACGAGATCCCTTTTTAGGAGTTACTGATGGCAGTCAACCGACCACATCGCGAATCGAGCGGCAGCGGCGGCGGAGGCAGAGGACCGAAGCGCCAGCACCGAAAGGTGTGCAGCTTCTGCGTCGAGAAGATCCGCTACATCGACTACAAGGAGATCTCCCGCCTGCGGCGATTCGTCAGCGACCGCGGCAAGATCCTTCCCCGGCGTGTCACCGGCACGTGCGCGCGGCACCAGCGCCCGCTCACGACCGCCCTCGAGCGCGCCCGGGCGATCGCACTGCTTCCGTACACGACCGAACAGCACTAGCCTGGCCTCCCCACCGTGTGGGGAGGTCCGCCCAGCCGCAGGCCCGGCCGGGAGGGGAGACCCGGTCAGGACCTGGGGTCCCGATAGAATTCAACGTGCCGCCGCAACCCCGTGATGGAGCGCGCCCCATGACCTTCCAGACTCAGCTGCGTATTCCCGGCCCGACCCCCTTGCCCGAGCGCGTCGTTCGCAGCATGAACCGGCCCATGATCGATCACCGCGGCCGGGAGTTTGCAGCCATTCTCGCGGAGATCACGGCGGGCGCGAAGCGTGTCTTCAAGACGTCGAACGATCTCCTTCTGCTCACCTCGTCGGGCACCGGAGGACTGGAGTCGGCCGTCGCCAACCTGGTCTCGCCCGGAGACGAGGTCGTAGTCGCGCTCTCCGGCAACTTCGGCGAGCGATTCGCCGCCCTGGCGGCCGCGTATGGGGCCGACGTCGCTCGTCTCGAGTTCGAATGGGGCCAGCCGGTCGACCCGGACGACCTCGCCCGCGTGCTCGAGCAGCACCCGAAATCGAAAGTGGTGCTGCTCACCCACAACGAAACGTCGACCGGGCTCACCAACCCGCTGCGGAAGCTCGCGCGCGTCGCCCGCGACGCTGGAAAGATCGTGGTCGTCGACGGCGTGAGCTCGATCAGCTCGATTGCCATCGAAACCGACGAGTGGGGCATCGACGTCGCGGTCAGCGGCTCGCAGAAAGGATGGATGGCACCGCCAGGATTCGCGCTTGTCAGCGTGAGCGGGCGTGCGTGGGCTCAGCAGGCCAAGGCTCGTTCACCGCGTTTTTACTTCGACTGGAAAGAGGCCAAGACGTGGGCCGAGAAAGGCATGACGCCTTTCACGCCCGCAGTCGGCGTGGCATTTGCCCTGCAGGAGGGGCTGCGCATGCTCGAAGAGGAAGGCCTGGACAACGTTTACGAGCGGCACGCCCGGCTGGCGCGCGCGACCCAGGCCGGACTGCAGGCACTCGGCTTTCAGCTCTATGCGCGAGAAGGCTTCCGGTCCAACACCGTCACGTCGGCGGTGCCTCCTCCGGGTCTCGACGTGGCGGCTTTCCGTACGTTGCTCGACACGAAGTACGGGGTCGTCATCGCGGGCGGCCAGGCCAAGATGGCCGGCAAGATGGTCCGAGTCGGCCATCTCGGCGCGGTCGCCGAGGGCGACGTGGTCCAGGTGCTGTGGGCCATGGAGCAGGCGCTCGAGGAGCTGGACATCGCTCCGGCCGACGGGCGCGGCGTGGCGGGGGCAACCTCGTCACTGCGGGGCGTCGCCGCAGCGACCCATTAGAGTGCCGCGGATCCTGGTCGCTGACCCGCTGGCCGAGGATGGCCTGGAGAGGCTGCGACGGGCGGGAGAGGTGACGGTGGTCAGCAAGCTCGACGAGGCGGAGCTGATCAGGCGGATTCCGGAATTCGATGCGCTCGTCGTCCGGAGCGAGACGCGTGTCACCGCGCTGATCCTCGAGGCCGGGCGGAAACTGCGCGTCGTCGGGCGCGCCGGTGTCGGGGTGGACAACATCGACGTGCCCGCGGCGACTCGCAAGGGCATACTCGTGGTCAACGCGCCACGGGGCAACATCGTCGCCGCCGCCGAGCACACGATCGCGTTGCTCGTCTCCCTCGCCCGCTGGATTCCGCAGGCGGACGCATCGGTGAAGCGTGGCGAGTGGACGCGTTCGAAGTTCCTCGGCACCGAGATCCGCGGCAAGACGCTCGGCGTCATCGGCCTCGGAAACGTCGGCTCGGAGGTGGCCAAACGAGCGCACGGTTTGGAGATGGAGGTCGTGGCCTACGACCCGGTCGTCTCGGTCGAGCGGGCAGAGCTGTTCAACGTCGAGCTGGTGAGCCTGAACGACCTCCTCGAGCGAGCCGACTTCATTACCGTGCACGTCCCGCTGGTCGACGCCAATCGCAACCTGATCGGCGCGCCCGAGCTGGCGCTCATGAAGGCCGGCGCCCGTCTGATCAATGCCGCGCGAGGCGGCATCGTCGACGAAGAGGCTCTCTTCGAGGCGCTCAAGGCGGGCAGGATCGCGGCGGCGGCCTTTGATGTCTTCGTGAACGAGCCACCGGGCGACCATCCCCTCCTTGCGCTCCCGAATTTCGTCGCCACGCCGCACCTGGGGGCGTCGACGGCCGAAGCGCAGGTCTCGGTCGCTTTTGACGTCGCAGAAGAAGTGGCGGCCGTTCTGGCAGGGGACCTGCCGCGGTTCGCGGTCAACGCCCCCGCGCTGCCTCCTGAGGAGCTCGTTTATCTGCGACCGTTCGCCGAGCTGACCGAACGGCTGGCGGCTCTGCACACTCAGCTGTTCGGCGGTCGGGTCAGCTCGATCGAACTGGACTTCGAGGGCGAGCTGGCGGAGCACGACGCGAACCTCCTCGTCGCGTCCGCCATCAAAGGCGTCCTGCAGCCGTTCACCGAGGACCGGATCAACCCGGTCAACGCGCGACTCATCGCCTCCGGCCGCGGCGTGAAGCTGGTCGAGCGCCGCAGCCCTGCCCGCGGCAGCTACGCGAGCCTGGTCACCGTCCGCATGGGCGGCCACGAGCTCGCCGGCACCGTGATGAACGGCGAGCTGCGCGCGGTACGCATCGACTCGTTTCGCGTCGACCTGGTGCCGGAAGGCCGCTTCCTGGTCAGCCGTCACGAGGATAGGCCTGGCGTTGTCGGGCGTTTCGGCACGATCCTGGGTGAGCACGACGTGAACATCGCGAGCATGCAGGTGGGGCGGGACTCGCCGCGCGGGAGCGCGATGATGATCCTCGCGGTGGACGACCGCGTGGCGCCCGAGGTGCTGGCCAGGTTGCGCGAGGTGGACGGGATGGCGGACCTGCGGTACGTCGAGCTGGGCGAGACCTCCGATCGCTGACGTCCGCGCTCTGCCGGGAATCCGATATCACCTGGCGCGAGCGGGCGACCTCAGCCGGCTGGTCGCCCCGCCGTACGACGTCATCCCGGAGCCTCAGGTGGCCCGGTACGAGGAGCTTTCGCCATACAACGTCGTCCGGCTGACACGCCCTGGCCGCGACTACGACCGCGCCGCGCGCACCTTCCAGGACTGGCTGGCCGGAGGAATCCTGGCTGCGGACCCGCCCTCGATGTACGTGCACGAGGTCCGGTTCGACGGCCGGCGCCGGCGCGACCTGATCGCCGCTCTGCGGCTCCAGCCATACGAGGACCGGGTCGTGCTGCCCCACGAGCGGACCCATCGTGGGCCCAAGGAAGACCGCCTCGCGCTGCTCCGCGCTACGAAAGCAAGTCTCGAGCCGCTGTGGTTCCTTTACGAAGGACGCGAGAGCGGGCTCTCGCAGATCACCGAGGTCGTCATCGCGCGCCACCCGGCGGTCGTCTTCACCGGTCCGGAGGGGACCGAGCACCGGCTCTGGCTGATTTCCGACCCAGCGCTGCATTCCGCCGTCCACGCCGCGCTCGAGCCGCTGCCGGTCCTGATCGCTGACGGCCACCATCGCTATGAGACTTCGCTGGCCTATTCCGAGGAGGTGGGTGGCGATGCCGACGCGGCTTCGCGGTTCACCCTCGCGCTGCTCACGGACCTCGACGACCCCGGCCTGGAGGTGCTCCCCACGCACCGGGTGTTAAGGGCCGGCGTCGCTGTCACCGGCGGGGAGGAGAAAGCCGGCCTGGAAGAGACGCTGGCCGCCCTGCGCGGGCAGGTGGCGGTGGGGGCCTATCGGGACCACCGGTTCCAGGTCCTCCCGTTGGAAGGGGAGATGGCGGTGGTGGAGTTACACAGCCAGGTGATCGACAACATCCTCGGCAAGCGGAGCCCGGAAGACTTCCTGATCTACACGCGCGACCCTGCCGAAGCTGTCCGCTGGGTTGACGACGGGGCGGGCTCGGCCGCCTTCTTCCTCGACGCACCCGACCTCCGGATGGTTTTGAAGCTGGCCCAAGAAGGGAAGACTCTTCCCCAGAAGAGCACGTATTTCCATCCGAAACCGCCGTCTGGGATGGTGTTTTTCGAGCTCAATCCAGACCGCCGCTTATAGTTAGGAACCCCAAAAGAGATGCCAACTTACGGTTACAGATGTGGCAATTGCGGCCACCAGTTCGAGATCGTTCAGAGGATCTCTGACGAGCCGCTGACGACCTGCCCCAAATGCCAGGGCAAGCTCTCCAAGATGCTCTACCCGGTTGGAATCAGCTTCAAGGGGAGTGGATTCTACACAACAGACTACAAAGGTGTCGCCAAGGGTTCGGCGGCGTCGCCCAACGGGTCAGCGTCGAGCTCCGAAGGGAGCGGCGACAGCAAGCCGGAGGCGAAGCCCGAGTCGAAGACGGACACCAAGCCCGAGTCAAAGACCGATACCAAGACGGAGAAGAGTTCCTAGATGTCAAACATCCAAGCAGTGACCGACGCCGAGTTCGAGAGCCTCGTTCTGAAGTCGGACGTCCCGGTCCTCGTCGACTTCTGGGCGACCTGGTGCGGCCCGTGTCGCATGATCGCGCCCATCGTCGAGCAGATCGGGGGTGAGCTGGGCGACAAGGTGAAGATCGTGAAGATGGACATCGACGAGAACCCCGCGACGCCCATGTCGCTCGGCATCATGTCCATCCCGACTGTGATCATCTTCAAGGACGGGAAGCCCGCGGAGCGGACGGTCGGCTACCGCCCGAACATGAAGGGCGACCTGATCGCCAAGCTCGAGGCGCTGATCACCCCGGCGGTTTAGCGCCGCCTCCCCGCCGCGCTCCAGCCACATCGCGCGCGTCGTTAATGTAGCTGGGCTGGGGATGTACGGGGGCTGGTGCCTCCCGCGGTCTTCAAAACCGTCTGAAGGGCGCTGTTGAGGTGTCCTTGGTGGGTTCGATTCCCATCCATCCCCGCCAAATTTGGCGGTTTCAGGACCGAAGGCGTTAGCCCAAATGTGCTTGTTGGAGGGCGGACTCGACCGACTGGGCATACGACTGGCTCGTATAAGTGGCGCCGCTGATGATGTCTATGGTCGCGCTCTGTGCTTGAAGCACTTCTGATCTGAGCATCGGGCCCGCGACCTGGCTGATGTACGCCGATTGTGCGCGGTCGCTTGGCAGCTGGACGGCCTGCACGTCGGTGAGGTGCCCGTTTGTGATGACCACGCGCACGACTACGTCGCCGAATCGGTTGGGAAAGTCCGAACCGGTGAATGACCCACTCACCGCCGCTGGCGAGGGTGATGGAGATGCGGATGGCGTCGCGGCGGGTGCGTCGGGCGAAGGCATCGAGGGAGGGCTCGGAGAGGGCGTGGGTGACACTGCCGCCACGGCGCCAAGCGGGTGTGGCGAGACTCTGTAACCGGTGATCGCCGCCAGGCCGGCAATGGTGATGCCGGTCGCCATCAAAGCTCTTTTCACTGAAAGCGAAAGACCTCCGTACGAATTCTCTCAGCGGGCACACCGACCGCTTTCAGCGATGACTGGAGCAGCCTCATCATCCCGGATGGCCCGCAAACATATACAGCGCGATCGGCTATGTCCGGGACCAGCCGGCGCATGGTCGACGGTGCAAACCACGACTCGCGGTTCAACTGGCGTCCGCCACTCTGCGTCAGGAGGTAGTCCACGTGGACCCCGTGGCGGGCCGCCAGGGTATCCAACTCCTTCTTGAACACAAGATCGCCCTCGCCGTGAGCGCGGTACAGCACCCTCACATCGAAGCCGTCCGCCGCCATCCCCTCCGCCAATGGACGTATCGGCGTGATGCCGATACCTCCGGCGATAAGCAGCACCTTCGGAGTGGCCGGAACTTCGGTGAACTTGCCGAACGGTCCGTCGATGAGCACCGGAGTGCCGGGCCTCAACGCGTGAACGCCGGCCGTGAAATCACCGATGTTCTTGATGGTGATACGAAGACGCCGTCCGTCTGGGACGGCGGAAAGCGAGAACGGGTGCGCCTGCCACCAGCGCTTGGAGTCGAGAAAGCGCCAGATCGCAAATTGTCCCGCCTCGAGCTCGAACCTGTCGAGGTCTCGGCCAGTGATGTAGACCGAGAACACCCCGCGCGCCTCCTTCTCGACAGCCTGCACACGAAACCGGTGTCGAGAGTAGAGAGCCAAGGGCTCCAGCACTCGGAACACGATCAGGGAGCCGATGGTCGCGACATATAACGCGTACCAGTACGCGACGAACAGCGGATTGCCTGCAAAGTCGACACCGGTGGCTATCTGATGGCTGAAGGCAAGAGCGATAGCCAGATATGCGTACAGATGAATGAAGTACCAGGTCTCATACGCGAGATGTCGCCTGGCGATGGTCACCGACATAACGACAATGGCGACGAACAAACCTAGGGCGACGATTGCTCCAAGCAAGCCTTCGTAGCTGGTGAGGAAATCAGCCAGCTGGCCGGCGACGTCCTTGCCGTCGCCCAGTTGATAGCCGAGAGTCTGGAACACGCCGTGGCCCACGAGCAGTCCGAGCACCAGATAGCCATTCCACCGATGCAGCACCGTCATTCGCTCTAAACCGAAGCAGTGCTCCAACCATGGCAATCGCGCCATCAGGAGCAGCTGCCACAGCGCGAGGTAGGTGCCCAGTAGGCCGGTCACTCGACCCACACCATTGAAGAAGTCCGATGGGCTATGGGTGATCTCGAAGCCTGAGCTGAGCCACCAGAATCCAAGAATCACGAACGCATTGGCAACTAGAACGAAATATGCAAACCCAGGAGTCAGCCAGGATGGGCGGCTGGGTGACTCGCGAGTCGCGGCTGCGTTCTTGGTGCGGGCTACGGGCAGACTCAAACTGAGTTCAAATCTAGAAAAGTTTGCTTAGAGATCGCTGGGAACCGGGACCGAACCACTTTGCATCGCAGGTAAGGTGGCGGCGATCATCGCGATAGCCCCGGGGCTACTCATCTTCGAGAGCACCGTCGCCCGCGCCTTCCTCATCTTCGCCAGCCTCACCCGGGCCAGCCCGTTCATCCTCTTCGGCGACGGGTGGCGCCTCACGCAGTGCTCCAAACCCTGGCGTGGACCATGCACGAAGTTGCCTGTCGATGGCGAACGCCTCATAGCCCGGTGTCTTCCGAATAAAGTCCAGTCCTGCCATTCCCATCGCGAAGCCGGCCGTCGCGAAGACGTCCGTCTGCAGGA
>JBGPEO010000006.1:0-39874 GCA_041482895.1 Candidatus Dormibacteraceae bacterium
AACGCCGGGCGCGCGCAGGGCGCATTAAATGAGACTCGAACGGTACTGACTCTGATACTCGCCTGGACCGAGGCTGGCGCCCATGTTCACGCTTCAGTCCCGTCACCGGCTCGACATCCGACTGCGTCATTTCGCCTACGCGCTGCTCGCCTGCGCCTGGGCTCGCGAACCTGAGCGGCTGAGCTCGCACCTCGAAGCGGGCTGGTCGCCCGCAGGCAAGGGCCTGGCCTGCCGCTCCGTCCGGTCGGGCTTCCACCTTCTCCTGGACTCGCTCGACCTGCCGGCCGGGACCGAGGTCCTTGTCTCAGCGGTGACCCACCCGGACATGGTCCGCATCCTCGAGGCTCACGGGTTGGTGGCGGTGCCGGTCGATCTCGATATCCCGACCCTGGCGCCAAGGCTGGACCTTGCCGAGCGGTTGGTGACTCCTCGCACCGCGGCGGTGCTGGTGGCGCACCTCTTCGGCGGTCGCGTGGCCATGGATCCTCTCGCGGACTTTGCAAAGCGGCACCGGTTGCTGCTCTGGGAAGATTGCGCCCAAGCGTTCACCGGGCCGCATGACGCGGGCGAGGCGCGCGTCGGGAAATCGGACGCGGGCGAGGCGCGCGTCGGGCCATCAGACGCGCGCGAGGTGCGCGTCGGGCCATCAGACGCGGGCGAGGCGCGCGTCGGGCCATCGGACGCGGGCGACGCGTGCGCCGGGAAATCGGACGCGGGCGACGCGTGCGCCGACGTCTCGATGTACAGCTTCGGAGCGCTGAAGACCTGCACCGCGCTGGGCGGCGCCCTCCTCAACGTGAAGGACCCTCAGCTGCTGGCGCGGATGCGCGCCGCACAGGGCGGCTGGCGGCCGCAGGTTCGCAGTGCCTATGCGGGAAGCGTCCTGAAATTCCTGGTCTTCACCCTGGTCACGCGCCCGGCTCCGTACGGACTTCTGGCTCACGTCTGCCACGCGCTTGGACGCGATTTCGATCGCCTGGTCAACAGCTCGGTTCGCGCTTTTCACCCCGGACCCCTGCTCCCACAGCTCGAGGTGCGGCCCAGTGCGCCGCTTCTGGCCACGCTCGAATACCGGCTGCGCACCTTTGACGCGGAGCGGCTGCGGCGGCGCGCCGCGGCGGGCGAGTGCCTGGACGCCCAGCTTCCCGACCACATCAAGCCCGTCGGTCAACGAATGGAATCGCGCACGCACTGGCTGTTTCCCGTCATCACGCGCGATCCCGACCGCCTGATCCTCGCGTGCCGGGCCGCCGGCGTCGACGGCGCGCGCGCCGCGTCGAGCGTGACCGTCGTGCACGCGCCGCCCGGCAGGCCGGAAGCCGAGCCCGCGGCGGCCCGCCAGATGATGTCAGGCCTCGTCTTCCTGCCGGCCTACCCCGAGCTTCCTCGCCGGTCCGTGGCGCGCCTGGTGGCGGCAGCCACGGGAGAGGCCCCAGAGCTTCGAGCGCAGCACGAGACCTGGCCGAGCCGGGCGATGCCGTCATGACGGCGCTGCGGGCGGAAGCCTGGGACCGCATCGGCAAGAGCCACTACGACCTCCTCGTGATCGGCGCGGGCATTGTTGGCGGGCGCATCGCACTGGAGGCGGCGCGGGCAGGGCTCACCGTCGCCCTGGTCGACGCGGGAGACTTCGGCGGCGCCACATCGAGCGCGTCGTCGAAGCTCATTCACGGCGGATTCCGATACCTGCCGATGGGGGACCTAGAGCTGGTGTGGGAGTCGCAACGCGAGCGGCGAGCGCTCATGCGCCGCGTCGCGCCGCACCTCGTGCGCAGGCTTCCGATGGTGCTGGCCGCGTACCGAGGTGGGCCCAGGGGACCGATCATCGCAGCGGCCGGTGTCCTCGCCTACGGAGCCCTTTGCGGTTTCATGGGGACTGGGGTTTCGCTCGTCGGCGCGAAGGCGGCTCGCCGGCTGGTTCCTTCGCTGCGCACCGAAGGGCTAAAAGTGTGCGGCGTGTTCGATGAAGGCCAGACCAACGACGCACGGCTCGTCCTGGACACGGTCGCAGCCGCGGCCGGCCTTGGGGCGACGGTTCTCAACCATGCCCGCGTCGTCGCGCTCGAGCATCCGCACGGACGTCTCGCTCGCGCGTCCATCCAGGGCCGCCACGGAGAAGGCGTGGTCGAGGTCGGATTCAGGTTTGTCGTCAACGCCGCCGGCCCGTGGGTCGATGGAGTCAGGCAGCTCGAAGACCAGACCAGCCAGCCGATGGCGCGCCTTAGTAAAGGAGTCCATCTTCTGCTCGAGTCGCGGTCAGAGTGGCGGGCGGGAGTGGTGGTCCCCGTCGACGGCGGGCGCGTCACGATGGCGCTTCCCTGGCAGGGAATGCTGATGCTGGGCACCACCGATACGGACTACGAGGGAGATCCCTCCGATTGCTCGGTGAATGACTCGGAGGTGAGGCAGGTGCTTGAGGAGGCGTCGCTGGCGCTGCCCCGCGACGTGGTTCGCGCGGACGCCGTGCGCTATTCGTTCGCCGGCCTACGCGTGCTGCCGCTGGGAGCGGATACGACCGCCGCCACGCACCGCGAGCATCTAGTCCGGACCGGCCGCTTCGGGATGGTGTCGATCGCCGGAGGAAAGCTGACGACTCATCGCCGGATTGCCCTCGAGGCGCTCCACCGCCTCCCGGATCCGCGCCTCGCCAACCTGCGCCTGGTCGATGTCCCTCTGCCGCAGTCCAGCCCGGCCCTGCTGGACGAAGCGGACCGGGACACCGATCCGGATGTGATCACGCACTTGACTCGAATCTATGGGCGCGATTCTCTGACGGTCATGGGGCAGCGCAGGCAGCATCGCGACGCTCTCGAACGGATCCATCCAGACGGTCCGGACGTCTGGGGCCAGGTGTATCACGCGGTCGAGCGCGAGTGGGCGACGACGGTCGACGACGTCATCCGGCGCAGGACGACCCTGGCCGTGCGCGGGCTCGCGTCAAACACGGTCCGCGCAGACGTCGGGCGAATCCTCGCGTTGTCAACTCGTTCGAACGGGCGGGCGCCGGCTCCAGGGCCCGCGCTGCACCTGGTCAGGCCACCGGTGCAATAGCCCAGGGTGCTGAGCGCTCGGCGCCAGGGTCGATCAGCCCGCGTCTTTGTCCGGCTCGAGCTTGATCGACGCGGAGTTGATGCAGTATCGAAGGCCCGTCGGCACCGGGCCGTCATCGAAGACGTGGCCCAGGTGGCCGCCGCAGCTCGCGCACGTGACCTCGGTCCGGACCATGAACAGGCTCCGGTCGACGTGCTCCTCGACAGGCGCTTCATCGGCCGGCGCGTAGAAGCTCGGCCAGCCGCAGTGTGCGTCGAACTTGGTCGCGGATTCGAAGAGCTTGGCGCCGCAGCCCGCGCACAGGTAGACGCCCGGCGTCTTCGTGTCCCAGTACTCCCCGGTGAACGGCCGCTCGGTGCCCTTTTCACGCAGCACGTGGAACTGCTGAGGCGTCAGGTCGCGCTTCCACTCCGCTTCGGTCTTCTTCGCAAGCTCGATCTTCTTCACGGCTCTACTTTGCCACGATCCGGTAACCTCGAAACCAGTGGCGGCGCCGAACAAGCATGTACAGATGCGGCTCAAGCGAGAGCTGGTCATATGGCTCGCGACCGTGGGTCGTGACGGGCACCCGCACGCGGTGCCGGTGTGGTTCTGGTGGGACGGCAAGTTCGTCCTCATCTATGCGGTTCCCGGCCAGAAGGTGCGCGACATCAAGGCCAACCCGAACGTTGCTCTTCACCTCAACACCGACCCTGTAGGAGACGACGTGGTGCGTATCGACGGCACGGCGAGGATCGATCCCAAGCAGCTTCCGGCGTACAAGGTTCCGAATTACGTGCGCAAATATCGCGAGCAGATCAAGGGCTTCGACTGGACCCCGAAGGTCTTCTCCGACCAGTACCACTACGCCATTCGCGTCACGCCCATCCGTTTTCACTGAGGTCTTTTCCCTCTCCCCCTCGGGGAGCAATCAGTGAGTCCCATCCTCATCGCCGCTTGCGCGCAGGGCTAGGGTGAGGGGCTCAAAGCACTAAATTGATTCACATGAAGCATCCCCTTCGCTTCGGGCTGAAGAATTCCGGCCAGGACACGACCATCGAAGACCTGCGCGCCGTGTGGCGGATCGCGGACGAGTCGGGCTTCGATCACGTGTGGGACTTCGACCACCTCGCGTCGATCGGCGGCGGGGGGCCGGACCGACCCATCTACGAAGGCTGGACCCTCCAGGCGGCGATGGCCGAGGCGACGAAGCGGGTGCGCATCGGCTGCCTCGTGACGGGAAACACGTACCGCAACCCGGCCCTGCTGGCCAAGGAGGCCGTCACCGTCGATCACCTTTCCGGCGGCCGGCTGGAGTTCGGCATCGGCGCGGCGTGGGCCGAGATCGAGCACGAGATGTATGGCTTCGAGGGCCTCGACCACCGCGTCGGCCGCCTGAGCGAGTCGCTGCGCATCATCAAATCGCTGTTCACGGAGGAACGCACCACCTTCGACGGCCGCTACTACCACTTCAAGGACGCCATCGCCAACCCGAAGCCCATCCAGAAGCCACATCCGCCCTTCTGGATCGGAGCGTCCGGCGCGAGCACGCTGCGGCTGGTCGCACGCTACGGAGACGTCTGGAACATCGCGGGCGGCGACCCGGAACGGGTGAAAGAGCTCACAGCGATGTTCGAGGAGGCGTGCGGGAGCGTCGGTCGCGACGTCTCCGAGATCCGGCGGTCGCTCCAGTTTGGCTGGGACGGCCAGGATCGCAACGAGCTGCTGGAGATTTCCGCGCAGTACCTCGAGCTGGGCGTCACGGAGCAGGTCATCTATCTGCGGGGCGACCACCCCGTGGCGCTCGCGGAGAAGATCGCCGAGATGCTGCCTGAGCTGCGGAAGCTGGACCGAGCGACAATGGCAACTGACTCTTCTCATTGATAAGGAGGCAGCCATGGCTGACAGCGTCTATCGAGTGACCGAGCTGGTGGGGACCAGCAGCCAGTCCTGGGAGGCGGCCGCCAAGGTGGCCATCGAGACCGCATCCAAGACCCTGCGCGACCTGCGCGTCGCCGAGGTGGTGAGGCAGGACCTGACCATCGAGGACGGCAAGGTCACGAGCTACCGGGTTCGGCTGAACGTCTCCTTCAAATACGAGGGCACCGCGACCAAGGCAAAAGCACGGAGATAGCTAACGTCGCAGGGGTGGCCGGGCTCCGCCCGGCCGCGACTTTGTATCCCGTTACTCCCAGCACGGTTGGGCGTAACTATTTCGTGAATCCAATCCTTTTCGGAGGATGAGCCATGAGAAGGGACCATCTGGGTCCCTTCTCATACTTACGGCGCTGTGGCGGCCTGGACCTGGCAGCCGGCCGCCTTCATCTCCTCCAGCGCCTGCAGCCCGGTGGCTTCGTTGACGGCCGCGCAGAGGTTGACCAGGACGCGCACCTGGAACGCGTTCTTGCGCGCGTCGAGGGCGCTCGCCCGCACGCAGAAGTCGGTGGCGATCCCGCACACGTCGATATGGTCGATGCGCTCCTCCTTGAGGACGTCGAGCAGCCCATGCCCTCGTGGGTCGAGGCCCTCGAAGGCTGAGTAGGCGGCGGCGTGTCGCCCTTTGCTGACCACGACCTGGATCAGCTTCTCCCGGACGAGGTTCGCTATCGGCGGTACGAATGCCGCGCCTGGAGTACCGATGACGCAGTGCGGCGGCCACGTCGTCAGGTAGTCGGGCGTGGCGGAAAAGTGGTCGGCCGGGTCCTCGTGGTAGTCACGCGAGGCAACGACGAACTGGTACTCCGTCTTGAAGTGGCGGATGTGCCGGGCGATCATTGCGGCCACCTGCATTCCGTTGGGCACCGGGAGGCTGCCGCCCTGGACGAAATCAGCCTGGAGGTCGACCGCGAGCAAAGCGTTTCTCATCCGTTCGGTGCCCTCCTTAGACTGGCCTCATGGCATCCGTGATAGTAGCCGAGGGTGACGGCCTGATCGCCAGACGACCGCAAGCATGAACCCGCGCAAAGTCGCTCCATACGGGTCCTGGGCTTCTCCTGTAACCGTCGACCTCCTGCTCAAAGGCACTGTGCACATGCGCAACCAGATGCTTCTGTGGGATGGCGAAGACCTGTACTGGTCGGAGCTCCGGCCCGACGAAGCGGGCCGCATCGTCGTCTGCCGGCGAGCCGCGGATGGCACGATTGGCGATGTCACTCCGCCGGGTTTCAACGCGCGCACGCGCGTCCACGAATACGGAGGCGGGCACTTCGCCGTCGGCCACGGCACCGTGTGGTTCGTCAACTTCGCGGACCAGCGGCTCTACCGGCAGGATGCTGGTGGCACGCCCCGGCCGATCACGCCCGCCGTGGACGTGCGGCACGCGGACATGGCCGTCGACGTTCAACGCGGTCGTCTCTATGCCGTGCGCGAAGACCACACCACCGGCACGCGCGAGCCTGTCAACTCGATCGTGTCGCTCGACGAAAACGGTGAAGGGGATGTCATCACGCTTGCATCGGGCAACGATTTCTACTCGTCTCCCAAGCTCAGCCCGGACGGCAGCCGGCTTGCGTGGACCACATGGAACCACCCCAACATGCCGTGGGACGGCAGCGAGCTGTGGGTGGCCGAGCTCGATCGCGACGGACACGCGACGTCGTCGCGCAAGGTCGCCGGAGGAGAAAGCGAGTCCGTGCTTCAGCCCGAATGGTCACCGCACGGCGAGCTCTATTTCGTGTCCGACCGCAGCGGTTGGTGGAATCTTTATCGGGCGCGCGGCGAGGGCCACGAACCGCTGTGCCCGCGTCCGGCCGAGTTCGGGGCTCCCCAATGGGTTTTCGGGATGCGGTTCTACGCCTTCACGAGCTCTGAAGAGATCGTCTGCCTTTACTCCGAGCCGGGCGGCACGAAACTTGGGCGAATCGATCTTGGTGCGGGCTCGATGCATCAGGTCGAGCTCCTGTACACGAGCCTGCACAACGTGCAGGCGAGCGGCCGCAAGGCGGCCTTCTTCGCCGGCTCGGCGACCCTGGCTGAGCGAGTACTGACGATCGACCTCGACACGGGCGCGCAGGAGGTCGTGAAAGTCTCGAATCCGGCGCACGTCGACGCCGGCAACCTGAGCATCCCGAAGGCGATCGAGTTTCCGACCGAAGGCGGGCTCACCGCTCACGCGTACTACTACCCGCCGAAGAACCACGATTACGAAGCATCTCCCGGTGAAAAGCCGCCGCTGGTCGTTCACTGTCACGGGGGACCCACTGGATCCGCGGGGCCGACCTACGCGTTCGAGTATCAATACTGGACGAGTCGTGGCATCGCCGTCGTCGATGTCAACTACGGCGGATCGGCGGGCTTCGGGCGCGCGTACCGGATGCGTCTGAACGGCAACTGGGGCGTGGTCGACGTCGACGACTGCATCAACGCGGCGCGCTACCTGGTCGACCAGGGACTCGTCGACGGCGACCGCGTTTCGATCACGGGAGGGTCCGCGGGCGGATACACCGTGCTGCTGTCCCTCACGAAGCGCGACTTCTACGACGCAGGCGCCAGCCATTTCGGCATTGGCGACCTCGAGACGTTCATCAAGGACACGCACAAGTTCGAGGCTCACTACGTCGACACGCTCGTCGGTCCTTACCCTGAGCGCGCGGACCTGTACAGGGATCGTTCAGCGGTCCACTTCGCGGACAACCTGAAGGTCCCCGTGATCCTCTTCCAGGGTCTCGAAGACAAGATCGTGCCGCCGAGTCAGGCCGAGGAGTTCGTCGCCGTGTGCCAGAAGAAGAAGCTGCCCTATGCATACGTCGCGTTCGAGGGCGAGCAGCACGGATTCCGGCAGGAGAAGAACATCCGCCGGTCGATCGAGGGGGAGATGTACTTCCTGTCGAGGATCTTCGGCTTCGAGACCGCGGACAAGATCGAGCCGGTCAGGATCGAGAACTTCTAGCCTCCCCGGCCCTATCGTTTTCGCTCGGTAAGTCGGCGTGGCGGAATGGCAGACGCGCCAGCCTTAGGAGCTGGTGCCCGAAAGGGCGTGGAGGTTCAAATCCTCTCGCCGACACCTCCCCGCTCCGCGGGGAGGTCCGGCCCGGCTCGCATCGCGAGCCCGGCGGGAGGGGTGGTCCATACCTGAACGGAACCCCCGGGACACTTGTTCGGTGCTGTATTCCCGGCCGGTGGCCTAAAGTTCAGGGTTCGTGGGACAGGAAGCCCCGCACCAGGACAAGAACGGATCCAAACCCAAGGCTTCGAGTAACGGTCATCACCAGGTGGGCGGTTACCGCGTGCTGCGTGAGATCGAGACCGATAGCCTGGGATCGGTCTACGAGGCCGAGCATCCGCGGCTGCAGCGCCGGGTCGCCGTGCGAACCATCGGCGCCAATGTCGCGCGCGACGTCAGCTTCTCGCGCCGGTTCCTGCTGGAGCTCCGGTCGTACGTGGCGCTCGAGCACGAGGCGATTCCGCGCCTGTACGAGCTCGCATATGAGGGAGAGTCCCCCTACCTGGTCACGGAGATGGTCGCGGGCAAAACTCTCGATGAAGTCTTCGAGGCAGGCGAACGGTACGAGCCTCTTGGGGTCATCGCGCTGCTGCGCCCGATCGCGAGCGCGCTCGACTACGCGCACTCGCGAGCAGCGGTCCACCGGGACGTCAAGCCCGCGAACATCCTGCTCGCAGACGACGGCCGCACGATGCTGACCGGTTTCGGTTTGGGCACAGTGGCATCCTTCAACACCGGGCCCAGCGCCGGTGGACCTGTCGCCCCCGACTACGTCGCGCCGGAGCGGCTCGTCGGCCGCGAGGTCGATGGGCGCGCGGACGTCTATTCGCTAGCGGCGGTCGTTTTCGAAGCGGTCACCGGACACCGGCCGTTCTCCTCGAAGAGCTGGATCGAAACGTTGAGCCGGCGCCTCTACGAGCAGCCGCCCAGCGTGCGCGACATCGTGCCCGAGCTGCCGGTCGCATTTGCGTCGGTGCTCCAGCAGGCGATGGATCGCGACCCGGGCCGCCGCCCGGCCACGGCTGGAGAGCTGCTCGACAGCCTGGAATCGGCGCTGACCTCACCCGGCGGCAACCCGGACAGCCTGCACTGGCTGCAGCCGGTGATGCATCGCGGAAGCATCGGCCTGAGCGCCGTACTCGTCCTGGTGGTGGGGGCGGCTGAGGTCGCGTGGCTGCTCGAGGGCTCGGGGCTTACTCTGGTGATGCACTTCGCGCAGCGGCTCTTCGGAATTCGCTAGATGAGAAGGAACCTCAGGTTCCTTCTGCGCGCAAGCGCGATCAGGATGGGACCTGCTGAATGCATCGCCCGGTCGTGTTCCCGCCGACGGGGCTGCTCATCCTCCTGTGATTGGATTTTCGAAATAGTCACTCCTCGCAACGCTGGGAGCAGTGAGAGACAAAGTCGCGGCCGCGTTGAACCCGGCCGCCCCTGCCACGGAGGCAGCGGCGCTACGAATGCCTTCCGTCGATCATCACGACGCTGTCGCACGCGAAGAGGCGGTCGACGATGAACCCGACATTGAGATTCGTCGGGTCCTGCCCGATCGCCGATCCGATCTGCGTGACGATCTGCTGAGCCGGCACGCTCACTCCGAAGACCGTCGCGCCGACCGCCATGATCTCGACGACGCCGTTGTGCGGCACCAGCAGGACTGAGCCCGTCCAGCCCACGCCGTTGTACGTCCCTTGCCCGGTCACGATCGCGCCGGCCGGCGAGTTCGGTGCGATCGTCACGGAAAGGTTGGAGAGGCCCGATACCTGGACAGCCGAGGCGAGATCCTTGTCCGTGTAGCCCCGTCGCACCGCGCCGTTCTGGTCGATGTCAGAGCTGACGCACGACTCAATCGCAGCCACGGCGAGGAACGGTTCCTCACCGACAGTGCCCAGTCCGCTCACCCCGACGACTGTGAGGACATAGATCCCCGCGGGGGCATTGGTCACACTCACGACGATGGGGGACTTGCCGCTGCCGGTGTACATCTGGCCGTCCGGGGCCTGGACCTTCAGCTGCATCGCGCTTCCGGGATAACCAAGCGACGCCTTGACCAGGCTGCCGCCCGCGTAGCTGTACCGGTACTGCTGCTGCTCGCCGTTGTGGACCGGCGCTCCGATGAAGTCCTGCTCGGTTCCGGGCGTCGTGCCGGTCGTCACCGCGGCGGAAGCATCGAGCGCGGGACCGAACGGGTCGTCGGGGTCGGGCTGGATCGGTCCCGCCGGCCCGATGTTGCCCTGCGGGTCGGCGGTCGCCTGCTGCCCGGCCACCAGGTGGACGACGGAACCGTTCTTGCCGGTGAAATCAAGGAAGCCCTCGTAGAGCTTCACGATCATCGTGCCGTCGGGCTTGATGTAGACCTCGAACTTCGTGCCGCGGACGGAGGCCACGGCGGACTGTCCCGCCACCTGGAACGTCGCGCCCGAGACCAGGTGCTGCACACTCGTGAGGGTGCGGCCGATCTTCTGGCTGAGCTTGGCGTCATGCAGGGCGCCGTTCTTTGAGAAGTGGGCGGCGTCGAGAGTGACCTTGGTGTCGCTCGCAAGGCGGGTCAAAGTGCCGTCGGGCAGCTGGATCGACGCCCGGCCCTTCGTGTCGGTCTCCACCGAGTCTCCGGCCTGAACCTGCGCTCCGGAGTTGGCGGCGGCGAAATCGCCGCTTCCCCGTTGCAGGGACGTGATGGGTTGATAGACGGTGAGAGTCGCGGAGACGTTGACCGCCGCCTGCGCGGCGCTGTTGAGCCAGAAGATGCCTCCGGCGACGACCACGATCACGAGCACCAGCAGGATCAGAAGGCGTCGCCCGCCCCGGCGGCGAGCGGGTGTTCGGGCGGCTACAGCGGACATGTTGCCCGGGAAAGATAGCTCACGTGCAGTTCAACGGAGTCGGTTAGCCGCCCTTGCTGGGCCTTCTAGCTCGCGCGGTGCCCCTCAATCACCATCAGGCCATCGCCTCCAGGGGCGTTGCAGGAGTACACCCGGTCGACGATGAAGCCTGTTGGCATCGAGGTGATCGAGTTGGGACCGAGCGAGCCCAGCCGGGAGATCACCTGGGTCGTCACGTTGATGCCGCGCACCGTCACCTGGGTGATCACTGCACCAAGGTTGGGCGTCGCCGCATAGAAGTCGATCGTCCACGAGATCGGCAGCCCGCCGAGGTTGGAGTAATAGAAGATGCGGGCCGAGGTGGGGGAGGTGCCCTGCACCTGCAGCGTGATGCCGGTCGAGCCGGCCTGGGCCAGAGCGTTCGCGATCTGCGAGTTGCTCAGGGTCTGGCGTACGACTGCGCCCGAGTCGACGTTGCCGGCGGCGCACGCTGCGTCGGTCGCGAAGGTGAGCGCGTATGCCTCTCCGGTTGACGGCACGTTGAGCGCGGTCACGATTGCCTTGTAGAGCCCAGGCGGGCCGCCGGTGATCTTGACGATGAGTGGCGGCGCCCCTTGCCTCGCGATTAACCGGCCTGCGGGATCTGTGACCGTCACCTTCATCAGGCTGCCCGGGTAGCAGAAGGCAAGAGTCAGGTTTCCGCCCGGGGAGTTGTAGTCGCTCTCGGCCGTCTGGCCGTTGGTCAGGCTCTCGCCGCTGGACGACTGCATCGTGCCCGAGCTGTTGCCGTTCGCGGCCGCCCTCGAGCACTGCGCAGTGAGCGGGTACGGATCCTGCGGGTCGGGCTGGATCGCCCGCTGGTTGGAGAGACGGCCGTTTGCGTCGGCGTCGATCTGCTGGCCGGCCGTGACCTTGACCGATGTGCCGGCGCCGGCGACGGTGACCGTGCCGTCGAAGACCTTGATCAAGTTCGTGTTGTTGCTGCGGACCAGGACCTCGAACTGGGTGCCGCGAACCTGCGCGCTGACCGAATGGCCGCCCACCTGGAAGCTCGCGCCAGTGGCGAGGTGCTCCACTGACGTGAAGGTCCGCCCGATCTTTTGAACCACGCTCGCCGATTGCAGGCCGCCTGACTTCTGAAGCTGCACCGCGGTGATCGTCACCCGGGTGTCGGGTGACAGGCGGATGAACGAACCGTCAGGGAACTGGATCGCGGCGTGGCCGCCGGCCCCGGTGTGCACCTCGTTGTTGGGGTTGAGCGCCTCGCCAGCGATGCCCGGGTTGCCATCGACGTCCACCGGCTGGTTGATCACCAGGAGCGATGCCGGCGCGGCGAGCGCGGCCTGCGCCTGCACTACGAAGAAGTAGTAGCCGCTTCCCACGACGAGCAGTCCGGCAACCAGCAGCGCCAGCAGGCAGCCTCCGCACCCGCAGCCACAGCCGCGGCCGAAGCAGCCTCCTTTCTGGGGTGCCGCAGGTGGGACACCTTGTTGTGGGACGGTGGGCGCCGGCGGCGGCTGGATGGCCATTCGCCGGGGAAGGTTAACCCCTGGTAGGTCGAATCGAGCGGTCTCTGGTCAGGTGGTCGCGAAATCGATCACAAGGCGAGCCGGGTCGCTGAGCGTGAAGCTCCGGAGGCACGCAGGCTTGCCAAGTCCGAGACCCCACGACAGATGGCCCTCGAAGTCCTGGGTCTGACGAGCCTCTTTAAGGACGAGAAACTCGCCATGCGAGAAGTCGGTCGGTCCGGTGAACGTGTTAGCGCCCGTCGCCGACTGGACGTTCACCAGGACGCCTGAGATGCCGCTCAAGGTGATTGTCTGGCCCGACGCCCCGGACGGGAACGTGGGCGTGGCCTGGCGCTTGACCGTATAGCTGGGCACGGCCGAGTCGAACTGAAGCACGAACCGGTCGTACCCGGTCTGCTCGGCAACTCGCGCGGTGACAGCGTTTGCGACGCCCGTCTTGCCGCCGCTCGCATCGGCGCAGGCGAAGGCGGGCAGGTTGGTGGCCGGGGGCGCCGGGGGCGAGACGGGGGGCTGCTCGATGCGGGGCGCGGATGCCACAGGCGCCGGCGATTGACCCGAGCTGACCGTGGCGGCAGGCGCCAGGGTTGGTCCGCAGGCGGCGACGAGCACGCTCAGGCACAGGATGCGGGCGGTTCGCATAAGCCAATTAGTATGGTCGAGGCTCCTTTCCAGAGCGCCGAGGTGGCGGAACAGGCAGACGCGTCGGTCTCAAAAACCGATGTCCGCAAGGACGTTCGGGTTCGACTCCCGATCTCGGCACCAACATTCGCGAATTGGCCTGCCGCACTGGTGGCAGCAGGTTCGTTCAAGCAACTCATGAGCAGTTCGAGGCGCGTGTGAGAGGATCGTCGTCACGATCGATCTCACCGAAAGGGTCCCGAAATCGCCGGAGCGTTAGTCTTTGCCATCGGAACGGCCGCGGTGGTCATACTCTTGCTGCTCCGTTCAGGCAGCAGGGCGGCCGGCGAGCAGCGCGCCGACATCGAGCTGGAGAGCAATCTGCGCCGAGAGCTGGCCATGCTACAGGCAGATCCGTCGGCGGCGAGGTGGTCGGCTCCGAAGCTGCCATATAGCGTCATCGCCTCGATCTGGACCGGTCGCCTGGCCGCCGTCCCCACCCGTCCGACGCCCGGCTCACAGCGCAGCCAGAAACGCACCCTCTCCTGGGCGACCTGGGGTTACCGCCGCGAGGCGCCGTACATCGTCGCCGCCGCATTCTTGAGCATGCGGGACGATGGCCTGATCAGGATCTTCATCGAGCCAGAAGGCATCGTTCTCAAATCGCTCAACATGATGTGGATCGAGCGCACCGACCTCGCCGCCCAGTTCAGCCAGATGCCGCTGGTCGAAGGTGGGCTCTTGATGGCGTGCGAGGAGCTGGCCAACAAGAGATTCGGCAAGTCGGACGCCCCTGGCGTCACCGCTGTGATCAGGCAATTTATTCGGAACAGCCAGGACGATGTCTTCAACTGGGTGGTCGGCGTTGCTCGCCTGCAGGCCGAGCAGCTTGGTCTTTACCAGCCCTCTTCCGGCAGGTCGCGAAAGCCGATCTACTGGCTCGAGCACCTCGTCGCCTGCGACGACCAGGTCGCCGCCTGCGTCTCGCGGTGGAGTGAGTTCTCGGCCCAGGAGCCCGAGCTCAAGCAGCAGCTGCTCGTGGAGGCGGAGTTCGGAATCCGGTCACGCCAGGTCAGCTCCTGACGCTGGAGGTCCGGCCTGCTAACGCGTTGGATTTTCACACGTCGGGAGGTGGGCTAGGGCGTCGGGACGATTCCTGGGATCACGTAGGCCTCGATCATGGCCAACACCCCGACGGCGGTCGTGAGGATGAGGCTGTAGCCGATCACGCGCCGGAAGATCTCACCCTCCGACCCGACCTTGTTCACGCCGGCCGCTCCGACCGACAGGTTCTGCGGGCTGATCATCTTGCCCATCACTCCACCGGACGAGTTCGTGCCGGCCGTGAGGATCGGGCTAACGTTGTGCAGCTGCTGCGCCGTCTGCGCCTGGAGCGGCCCGAACAGGGTGTTCGACGACGTGTCGCTACCGGTCAGGAACACGCCAAGCCAGCCGAGGAATGCGGCGACAAACGGAAAGATGACCCCGGTCTTGGACAGGGCGATGGCGAGGCTCGAGGTCATGCCCGAGTAGTTCATCAGCTGAGCGATGGCGAGGATCAGCGCTATGGTCGCGATCGGCAGCGCGAGCTGGCGCAGCGTCCGGCCGTATGCGGTGATGAAGTTCACGCGCGAGCCGAGGATGCGCATCAACAGGAACGCGATCAGGCCCGCGTACAGCACTAACGATCCTGCCGCGGCAAGGAAGTTCCAATCGAAGGTGAGCGGATACTCCGACGACTTCGAGACGATCGGCTTCTCGCGGAAGATCAAAGAGACGGGTTTGCCCTTGACGATGTCGTACGTCCCCGGCCAGTAGACGTTCCAGTCCGGGAACTTGAACGCCTGCCGGTCCTTCGCTGGATCGGGTCCGATCCACGGCAGCGGACACAGTTTGAACGCGGGGGTGCCGCACTTCAGGTCGGCGGTGATGTTGGCCGGCGTGGCCAGCGCAGTCTTAACGTCACCGACTGGGTGGCCGGCAAAGAAAGGCAGGTTTCCCATCTGCCCGACGAGGATGACCACGACCAGCACGATGTACATCGCGAAGGCGCGCAGGACGCGTCCGGGCGAGTCGACAGCCTCGAGAGGCGAACCTCCCGGCTCGACCGCTGTGACCGGCAACCCGGTTGCGCCGGCGACTCGCCGCGGCGTCACGGGCGTCGCCGTCTCGTGCGCAAACCGCCAGACTTCTGCCGGCTTCCAGAAGCGAAGCAACAGGGCGAGGCAGCCCATCGAGACGAGCGCAGCGAGGATGTCGGTCAGCTCGGGGCCGATGAAGTTCGAGACGAGGAACTGCACGATCGCGAACGACACACCGGTGACGAGCACGGCCGGCAGGATCTCGCGCATCCGCCGCCAGCCCGCGAGCACGACGATGAGGTAGCCCGGAATCAGGACCGAGAAGAGCGGCAGCTGCCGGCCGACCATCGCCGACAGCGCGAGGGTGGTCGACGTCGGGTCCTTGTGGCCGAGGATCGGCGCCACCAGGCCGCCGAGCGTGACGATCGGGATGCCGATCGAGCCGAAAGCCACGGGCGCGGTGTTGGCCAGGAGCGCGAGGACGGCGGCGGAGACCGGCTCGAAACCGAGGCTTGCCAGGATCGAGGCGGTGATCGCCACTGGGGCGCCAAACCCGGCAATCCCTTCGAGCAGGGCGCCGAAGCTGAACGCTACCAGCAGGGCCTGCAGCCTGCGGTCGGTGGTCAGCCGCGTGAGTGACCGTTTGATGACGTCGAAGTCGCCGCTGGCGACGGTCAGGTTATGAAAGAAGACGGCGTTGAGGACGATCCAGCTGATCGGCCAAAGGCCGAACGCCATGCCCTCGGTCGCGGTTCCGACAGTCACTCCGAACGGCATGCCCCAGACGATCCACGCGAGCAAAGCCGCGGTGAGCATGGCGGCGAGGGCGCATATCCACGCGGGAAGCCTGAGGATCGCGAGCAGAACGAACAGGACGTACAGCGGAAGGCCCGCCAACAGCGCCGACAGCAGGATGCTCCCGAGCACGGGCTGATACGACTGATGAAACGTGAGCAGAATCCCCATCGTCTTCCCCCCAAGTCGACAAGGCCGCCGGCTGACCTGAATTCAATCTCAAACGCTGGTGTTTGGCAAGCTCCGCCGCCCTCAGCCGCCGGCGCGGAGCTGCCTTCGCCGCCGCAACGCAGTGGTCGTTACGCTCAACACCCACAACAGGGCGGCGAGGGCGAGCAGCACCCACTCGGGTTCGCGAGGGTACGTAGGCGGCACGTTGTTGCTCCGGCCGAATTCGGTGAACTGGGCGGGGTCTGGCGAGTCCGTCGACGCGAAGTACAGCGCCGCCGAGACGAGTGCGGTCCACGCAAGCCCGCTGCTCCACCGTCCGAGCCGCGCGAGACCGTATCCGGGAAGAGTGGTCAGCACCCAGAGGTCCCAGCCGGCGGGAACCTCCCAGTCGTTGAGCTCTTTCACCACGACGCCCGCCGCGACGAGCAGCGCGATGGCTGCCGCGTACCACCCCGGGCCGAGCAGGTCCGTGCCGATGAAGGGAAATCCGAGCGACGCGAAGCGCGGGGTGGTCACGACCCACATCGCCCAGCCGAACCAGGCGACCAGCACGACCTCGACAACCGCGACCGCAAGCACTGCAACGCGCAGATCTACGAACAGCGCGGCGCCGAGTGCGATGACAGCGAGCCAGCACGCGGGGGTCTGGAAGCCAAACGTCTCGGCGACGTGGGCTGGGGGAACGCTGATCAACCAGGGCGACGCGACCGATGCGATAGCGCAAAGTCCAACGGCCAGGTCGAGCACGGAAGGCGGCCGAGAGCGCAAGCCCCGCACGGCGGAGACCATGGTTACCAGCTTCCTCCTCCGCCGCCTCCGCCGCCGCCGCCCGAGAACCCACCGCCTCCGAACCCGCTTCCGCTCCCCGCGCTCGGCGGGGTGTACGCGATGGCGCTGGAGATGTTCGCGTTCATGGACTGGAGGCTGTTCGCCAGCAGCGCCGCCTGAAATGGCGCGTTGCCGACATACCAGTTGCTGGTGGCGCTCGTATCGATCCCTTCGAACGCCTTGGCCCACATCGAGACGCAGCCGAAGACGATCGCGTACGGAAGCAGCTGGGTGAAGATCGATGCGTTGGCCGCGAACTGCTGGCGGTACTTCTCAGCGGTTGTCATGTAGAGCCGGAACCCGAGCGTGTGCTGAAGCAGGTCGCGACCGCCGGCTGTGCGTTGCGGCATGAATGGAAAGGTGATGGTCAGGACCAGGCCGGTGAGCACAATCGCGGCGCCGATCAGGCCCCAACCGAATGCGAGCCCTAGTGCGACGCTGATGGCGATGCCGCCGATCGTGACGGCGATGCCCAGGTATCCCCACTGGGCGCGGGTGGTGTCTGGCCTGGAAGTGAAGAGCTTGCGAGAGGCCGCATCGGCGTAGATCTGGCTCTCTGCGGTTCTCAGCGTGGGCGCGAAAGTGCCCTTGAGCTCGGAGAGCTTCACCTGCTGCCGCCCTGCGAACAGGCCGTCGAGGATGGTCTGCTCGTAAGGAAGCAGCGATGCCGCGTCGCCACCGCCTTTCCAGTCGAAAGCCCAGTCCTGCTGGCCGGGTGCTTCGCTGATCGTCATGAATCCGCGCACTGCAAGGTCGACGATCGTGGCGGTGACGTCCTTTGCGTCGGCACGTTCGTCGAGAATCAGACCGAGTCCCGCCGGGCGCACCTTTTGCGGCGGGTCGAACTCGACGACCACCGTGTCGTGCTGAAACAGCGGTTCGGTCCGCTCGCGCGGATCGTTGGTCAGGTAGTACTGCGTGATGTACATGCGATCGCGCCCGTGCGCCCACCAGTTCCAGGCGACCAGGCTGAGGCCTGCGATTGCAATCAGCAGGCTGAGCGCGACTGTGAGCGGATTGATGTCGAATACGTCCTGCGGGAACTGGCGCTTGCGCGCCTCCAGCATGGGCGGCGGCACGGTTACGACGCCCTTGTTCAGCGCCGTCACGATCGACATCTGCTCGCCCGAACCGAGCTGTCGCGTCGAGGTGAAGCTGACGGCCGGTTCGCTGTTCACATACGTGCAGCTTTCTTGCGAGCCGGTTGGACCCTGGTAGCAGGCGGCTTTCTGAAACGCGTTGGACGGTAGGTTCACGGTGGCGGTGACCGATCGCTTCGGGACCGGCCACAGCGCACCATCCACGTTCCAGAAGAGCTCGTCGTGGTCCGTGAAGGAGTTCATCACTCCAACCACCGCGTACGTGATCACGTAGCGGTTCGGGCCTGTCACCAGGTTGTTCGGATCGCCGATCTTGATCACGTAGTTGTCGCTGTCGATCGAGTCGGAGTGAGTCAGTGGCCTGGAGCCGTCCGTGACAGATATCACCTCGAGCGCGTAGTAACGGTCGTGGCTGTCGCCATAGCGATAGCGGAGTGGGATGGTGCGGAAGATACCGTGCTTCTGAAGAGACCCGAAATCGACTTGGATGTCTTCTTTGATCGTTAGCGATGAGTTGGGCGCGATCGTGATATCCGAATGGAAAGAGGTGATAACCCAGCCTTCGTCGGCGTGGACAGGCGGGCCGGATAGGCCGATCGCCCATGCTGCCAGGAGTAGGGCGACCGCGAGGCGAGCAGCGTGAAGCCTCATACGCCAGGAGATGCTAGCCGGTGCCGATGTTATGGCTTCTGTTACGCCACCGTCATCAATGTACAGTGAGGAAACTTTGGCAACTCTGCTAGCGCCGACATCGGACATGGGCACCCCGCCCGACATCAAGAACGAGCCCGAGTATGCGGTTCTCAAGCGCCGAATCCAGGAGGCCCGCCTGCTGGAGAAGCGACCCACGTATTACGTCCTGAGCATCACTACGAACATGGTCGTTTGGGCCGTCTGCCTCGTGGTGGTGTATACCATCGGATCGGTCTGGGGTCAGGCTCTCATGGCAGTTGCACTTGGCATCGTCTCGGTGCAGCTCGGCTTTCAGCTGCACGACTCAGGACATCGCCAGATGTTCGCGTCGCCAGGAAAGAACGCTTTGGTCGGCCTCGTCACCGCCAACCTCCTGCTCGGGGTGAGCTACGGCTGGTGGGTGCAAAAGCACAATCGCCACCACGGCAACCCCAACGACGTGGATCTCGACCCCGACATCAAAGTCGGCGCCATCGCATACAACGACGAGCAGGCTCAGGCCAGGCGCGGCGCCGGCAGGCTGGCCGCCATGTACCAGGCCTACCTCTTCTTCCCGCTGACGACCTTCCTCGCCTGGAGCATGCATGTCGCCGGCACGCAATACCTGATCAAAGAGCCTTCGCGCTACCGCCGTCTCGAGTTCGTCCTCCTCGCTGTTCACGCCGTCGTGTACCTGACCGCGATGGTGTACTTCCTGGGCCCGTGGTCGGCGCTCATGGTGGTGCTGATCCAGAAGGGCGTCGGCGGTGCCTACATGGCATCCGTCTTCGCGCCCAATCACAAGGGCATGACCCAGACAGACAGCTCGAGCCGCCTCGACTTCGTGCGCACGCAGGTTCTGACCGCCCGCAACATTCGCGGTCATCCCATCACCGACCTCTGGTATGGCTCGCTCAACTACCAGATCGAGCACCACCTGTTTCCCGGCATGGCGCGGCTCAATCTGCGCCGTGCGCAACCGATCGTCCAGCAGTTCTGCCAGGAGAGGGGAATCGCGTACCACGAGACGTCGTTCATCGAGTCGTACCGTGAGCTGCTCGGTTTCTTGAACGAGGTCGGCGCACCCCTTCGAGCCGAGCGGGTCAAGGCTTAGCCACTTCCAGCACGGAGCTCGGCGTCCCCTCCGTATAGTGCCTGCTGGCATCCAATGACCCTTACCAACCTGCGCCACGACATCCGCAACGTCGCGATCATCGCGCACGTCGACCACGGCAAGACGACGCTCGTCGACGCCCTGCTGAAACAGAGCCACACCTTCCGGGACAACCAGGAGGTGGGCACGCTGATCATGGACTCGAACGATCTCGAGCGCGAGAAGGGCATCACCATCCTGGCCAAGAACACATCGGTCCGTCACGAGGGCGTGACCATCAACATCATCGACACGCCGGGCCACGCCGACTTCGGTGGCGAGGTGGAGCGCGTCCTGAACATGGCCGACGGCTGCCTTCTGCTGGTGGACGCGGCGGAGGGGCCAATGCCCCAGACCCGCTTTGTCCTGCGTAAGGCTTTTGAAGTCGGCCTGCGGATCATCGTGGTGATCAACAAGGTCGACCGCAAGAACGCCGATCCCCAGCAGGCGCTGCACCGTGTGCACGATCTCTTCCTCGAGCTCGCGGAAGACGCCGATCAGCTCGAGGCCCCGGTCGTCTACGCGATCGCGAAGGAAGGCCGCGCCGGCCTGAAGCCCAACGAGCTCGCTGCCGACCTCGAGCCCCTGTTCAAGACGATCATCGACAATTTCCCGGCGCCGGTCGCGGAGCAGGGCGGGTTCCAGATGCTGGTCGCCAACCGGGCTTATGACGATTACACGGGCACAATCTCCATCGGCCGCATCACGCGCGGCAGCATTGCGCCAGGCGACTCTGTCGCCGTCCTGGGAGCGTCCGGAGAGCCGCGACGCGCCAAAGTGGTCCAGGTGCTCGTGTACCGCGGCCTGGACCGGGTAGCGGTGCCGGGCGCGAGTGCCGGCGACATCGTTCTCCTCACTGGTCTTGACGAGGTGGCGATCGGCGACACGCTGGCCGACCCTGAGGCGCCGGACGCTCTGCCCCGGATCGCCATTGACGAGCCGACCGTGCGCATGACCTTCGGCGTCAACACCTCGCCGTTCACGGGTCGCGAAGGCAAGTTCTCGACCTCGCGGCAGCTGCGCGCCCGACTGTACAAGGAGCTCGACACCAACCTCGGCCTCCACGTCGAGGACACCGACGCGGCTGAGGGATTCACCGTCAGCGGACGCGGCGAGCTGCACCTCGCGGTGCTCATCGAGACGATGCGCCGCGAGGGCTATGAGTTCGAGGTGTCGCGCCCGGAAGCCATCGTGAAGAAGATCAACGGCCAGCGCATGGAGCCCGTCGAGCACCTGACCGTGGACGTGCGCGAGGAGAATCTCGGCGCGGTGACAGAAGCCCTGGGCAGGCGCCGCGGGGAGATGCTCGAGATCACGTACGACAAGAAGGGTGGCGTGCGCCTCGAGTACCTGATCCCGACTCGCGGGCTGATCGGGTTCCGCAACACGTTCCTCACGCTGACGGCCGGCACCGGGTTGATGGGATCCATCGGCATGGGCTACCGGCCCTTCCTTGGAGACTTTCGCGAGCAGCGCAACGGCGCCCTCACCGCTTCGTCCGCCGGCAAGTCGCTGGCCTTTGGACTGGCCGGCGCGCAAGAGCGCGGCACGACGTTCATCGAGGCGGGCGAAGAGGTCTACGAGGGCATGATCGTCGGCATCCAGAAGCGGCCGGGCGACATCCGGGTCAACGTCTGCAGGGAGAAGAAGCAGTCGAACATCCGGTCGTCCACATCGGACATCTCCGTGAGGCTGACTCCAGCTTCGAGGTTGAGCCTGGAACAGTCCCTGGACTTCCTCGGCGACGACGAGCTTCTCGAGGTCACTCCGAAGCACTTGCGGCTTCGAAAACGCCACCTGACCGAGGTCGACCAGTCCCGGGCCCGACGCCAGGCCGAGACCTCGGTGGTTAGCAACTAAGAGTCCTATCTAGACGGGCGTCGCCGTCAGGCCGGATTTACTCCGGCCGTCACGCAGCATCCCATTACCAAGCTCAGCCAGGCGTCGCCGCCAACAGGAGGGGGTCCCGCGGGGGAGCAATCAGTAGGTCCCATCCTTAACGCCGCTTGCGCGCGACTTACGTCCTCACCCGCGCCGTTACCGAGGTCGACCAGTCCCGGGCCCGACGCCAGGCCGAGACCTCGGCGGTTAGCAACTGACCGTCTGGGGTATACTGACCTCAGTTCGCACAGTGCGGACGCTCACGCAGGTCGCCAGTTTCTCGAACGGGCCTCGTAGTTGAGTTGGCCCAAGTTCGAGAGATAGGAGATGGAAATGCCTACAGGCACCATCAAGAAACTGGTCGCGGACCGTGGCTTCGGATTTATCGCAGCCGAAGACGGTAAGGAATTCTTCTTCCACCGGAGTGGCACCGAAGGTGACTTCGACAGCCTCCAGGGTGGCGAGAAGGTTTCGTTCGAGGTTGAGGCGAGCCCCAAGGGCCCGCGCGCCAAGAGCGTTCGCACTCTTTAATTAGAGAAACCAAGAAGGAGCCCCGGACTTCGGTCCGGGGCTTTTTCATTTCAGGTCGGACGCGAGTTTGGGATAAGGCCAACTGTGCCCGAATGGAGCCATCCATGGCTTGGGATTCGAGCATCTGTGACCGGATGGCGGAATCTCAGCCCCCCAGGTAGGCTCGCCGGACGGCCGGGTTGTGCAGCAGGTCGTCGCCGGTGCCGGTCAATCGGATCTGGCCAGTCTCCAGCACGTAGGCGCGATCCGCGATCTCGAGCGCCCGCAGGGCGTTCTGCTCGACCAGCAGGATCGTCGTCCCCTCGTCGTGGATCTCCTGGATGGCTCTGAACACCTCGTCCACCATCTGCGGCGCGAGCCCCAGCGACGGCTCGTCGAGCAGCAGCAGCCGCGGCCTGGCGAGCAGCCCTCGGGCGATCGCCAGCATCTGCTGCTCGCCACCCGAAAGGGTCCCGGCGCGCAAGGCACGCCGCTCGCCCAGGATCGGAAAACGCTTCATCACCGCGTCGATCTGCATCCGCTTCGCCCCACCGTCGCGGCGGCCCCACGTGGCGAGCTCAAGGTTCTCGAGCACCGTTTGCCTGGCCAGGATCTCGCGTCCCTCCGGCACCTGGACCAAACCGTGATGCACGATCGTCGAGGGCTTGGCCCTCGTTAGGTCGAGGCGGTCGAAGACCGCCGTCCCCGAATCCGGCCGGATGAGGCCCGACAGGGTGTTCAGGATCGTCGACTTGCCCGCTCCGTTGGCGCCGATCAGCGCCACCACCTCGCCGGCAGCGACGCGCAGCGACGCGCCGCGGACCGCTGTGACGGCGCCGTAGCTGACGGTCAGGTTCTCGATGTCCAGGATCGCTTCCCGAGGTTCCGCCGCCGGCCGCGCCGTCGACTGTTCGACTGCCTCGATGTCGCCGCCTGCGGTCGCCCCAGGCGCGCTCCTCACCACCTTCTCGCCGCCGGTGCCGAGGTATGCCTTGATCACGCTCGCATCGGTGGACACCTCAGCGGGCGTGCCCTCGGCGATCTTGCGCCCGAAGTCGAGCACGGCGACACGTTTGCAGACGCTCATGACGAGCCTCATGTCGTGGTCGATGAGCAGGATCGTCAGGCCGTCCTCGTTGAGGTGTTCGATCAGCTCGCGGATGCCCTGCTTCTCGGACGGGTTCATGCCGGCGGCGGGCTCGTCCAGGATCAAAAGTCGCGGTCTCAGGGCGAGCGCGCGCGCGATCTCCAGCCGGCGCTGGTCGCCGTAGGGAAGCGTTCCCGCCGCCCGGTCGGCAATCTCGCCGGCGGCGAGGCCGACGGTTTCCATCAACGCCCGCGCGTCGTCTGTACGGCTCCGCTGGTCGCGGCGGAACATGGGGAGGGTCGCGAGCTGGGCCAGCGTGTCGTCGCGTCGTCGGGTGTGCATGCCGACGACCACGTTTTCCAGCGCGGTCAGTTCTTTGAACAGGCGGATGTTCTGAAACGTGCGCGAGATGCCCAGCGCCGCGATGCGGTGGGCGGGCAGCCCCGTGAGCTCGTCCGATTGCAGCCAGGCGTGGCCGGATTGAAAGGGCACATAACCCGTGATGACATTGACCAGAGTGGTCTTGCCGGCCCCGTTGGGTCCGATCAAGCCGTGGATCGAGCCTTGTTCCACCTCCAGCGACACCCCGTCGACGGCGTGAACACCGCCGAAGTGCCGCTGGACGTTATCCAGGCGAAGGAGCACGGACATTCCGACGCGGCCACCACCAGGGCCTGATGATGGCCAGCCCACCGCGGCCGACGATGCCCTGCGGCCGGAACACGATCACAGCGATGAGAAAGAGGCCGGTGACGATATTGATGTAGTTCAGCGCCTGCACGAAGATCCAGGGCAAGCTCGTCACCACCAGGGCGCCGACCACTGGACCGACGAAGTTACCGCTGCCTCCGAGCACGGCGAAGCTCAGGACCTGGACCGCGCGCGTAACGCCATATTGCTGGTCACCCGGGTCGACAAATGTCTGCAGGTGCGCTTCGAGCGCTCCCGCGAAGCCGGCCAGGATCGCACTCAGGACAAAGGCGATCATCTTGTAGCGCGCGACATGGATACCCTGGCTCAGCGCCGCGAGCTCGTCCTGGCGGATCGCCGCCCAGGCCGCGCCCAGGCGACCCTTGGTCAGCCTCCACACGAGAAAAAGCACGACCGCCAAGCAGACCAGCACGAGGTAGATACCGTTCAGCGGGTCGGAATCGATGGTTTTCAACCCGAGGCCCTCGCCGGTGATCGGCAGATTGAGAATCACGCCTAGGCGCAAAGCTTCGATGAACCCGATCGTGGCAATCGCCAGGAACACTCCGCGCAGGCGGAGCACCGGCAGGCCCACGAGCACTCCCATGACTCCGGCCAGAAGCACACCGGTCGCGATGTTCAGCGCCAGCGGCGTGTGCCAGTACAGATCCATCAGCACCGAGGTGTAGGCACCGATGGCCATGAAGCCCGGGGCGGCGAGGGAGAGCTGACCCGAGTAGAGGACGATGAACATCGAAGAAGCCACGATGCTGTTGATCCCGATCTGGGCGATCAGCAGCGTATGCGAGTTCCAGAACGCGACCGGATCCGTGAAAAGTTGGACGAAGAAGTCCATCAGATTCGCTCCCGAAGCTGTGCCCCGAACAGGCCCTGCGGGCGCAGGACCAGCATCAGGAAGAGCGCAGCGAAAGCCACGCCGCCCCGGGCGCTGCTGCCCAGCGCCACCAGCGCCAGCACCTCGATGAGGCCGAGCAGGTAGCCGCCGACGACCGCGCCAGGCACGCTTCCCATCCCGCCCAGGACGATCACTGCCAGACCGCGAACCTCGACGTTGTCCCGGCCGATATACGGGCTGATGTCACCAAGCGCGGCGCCGAACAGGATTCCGGCGAGGCCACCGAGCGCGGAGGAGATGACCAGCGTGAGCGCGATCATCCGGTCGACATCGAGGCCCATGAGCCGAGCCGCACGCGGGTTCTCCGCCACCGCGCGCAGGCCGCGCCCGACCTGCGTGTACCGGATCATGTAGCCGAGGACGGCCATCAGGACGATCGAGATCGGGATGATCGCGACCTTGGCCGCTTCGAGCGTGAGGTCTCCGACGTGCCAGGTCGGGTTGGGGAACGTCCCGGAGGGGAAGGCGACCGAGTTGGCCCCATCCACCCAGAGCCAGGAGAAGAGAGAGCCGGTCTGGCCCTGTTCGATCACGGCGACGATGATCAGCGCCAGGCCGATGGTCGAGATGAGGGCGGCGATCGGCGGCGCCTTCCTGCGTCTCAATGGACGGAGGCAGACATACTCGATGATCAGGCCCATCACGGCCGAGACGGCGATGCCCACGATGCATGCGATCCAGAAAGCCTGGCCGTGGTTGACCACCAGCGAGTACGTGACCGCGGCGCCGAGCATGAAGACCGCGCTGTGCGCGAGATTCAGGATGTCGAGCACGCCGAACACGAGCGTGTAGCCGACGGCGAACAGGGCGTAGATGGAACCGATGAAGATCGCGTTGAGGATCTGCTGGTCCATCAGCCGTACGGCTTACTGAGGAGCGGGGACCTGCGCGGGGCCCTCACTCCTCAGGTGGCTCAGCTTGCGTTGATCTGGTGGACGAGGGTAAAGCCGCCCTGGCCGTCCATCGCGATCACCCAGACCGTCTGCTTGACGTCATGCGCGCTGGTGAACTGGAAGGGCCCGAGCGGAGTCTGGATGTTGACCGTCTCCATCGCTGCGCGCAGCTTATCGCGGTCTCCCGCAAGATTCGAGAACGTCAGGTTCGCGCGCTTGGCCGCGTCGGCGAGGATCTTGATCGCGGTGTAACCCTGGGCAGCGAACTGGTCAGGGTCTTTGTTGTACTCGGCCTTGTACGCGGTGACGAAGTCGGCGTTGGACGCGAAGTTGTTGCCGAGGTACCAGGCGCTGGCGCTTCGGGCGCCCTTGCCGGCGGCTCCGGCCTGCTTGGACACAGTCGCCGTGTTGAAGCCGTTTCCGCCGAGGAACTGGCCCGTCCAGCCCTGCTTGCGCGCCTCGGTCATGATCTTCGCCGGGATCCCACCGAGCGACGTGATGAAGATCACGTCGGGCTTCAGCTGGACGGCCTGCGTGACGTAAGGCGAAAGGTCGGCCTCTGCCTTGTTGAACTTGATGGTCTTGAGGAGCTGGATGTTGTACTGGCCGACCGTGTTCTGCACGATCGTGCCGCCGTCGCTCGAGAACTTGTCGTCCTGCGCGACGAGGAGCACGCCCGTCGCTGGGTGAGAGTCCGCGGCGTAAGACTTGATGTTGTCGGGGATCGCGGTCTCCTCGCCGAGGCTGTCACGGAACACGTACTTGCAGGGCACTGTTGACGGGGTGTTGCAGTTCGGCACGATGTTGATGCCGGTCGTGCTCACTGCGAGGATGGGTGTCTTGAGGCTCTCGGCAAGCGGGTGAACGGCGACAGCAGAGTTCGATAGCGTCGGGCCGAGCAGTGCCAGGTCCTGTTCCTCCTGGATCAGCTTCTGCGCGACCTGCGCCGACTGCGCCTTGTCAGACGCGTCGTCGTTGATCGTCAGCGCGATCTGGGCGCCGTTGACGCCGCCGGAGTTGTTGATCTGCTTGACCGCGAGGTTCATCCCATCTCGGCTCTGCGGCCCATAGACGCCCCCGGCGCCGGTGATAGAGAGAATCGCCCCAAGCTTGATCGTCTTGCCCGAGTAAGAGTTGGTGCTCGTGCTGCCGCCTCCTGTCGAGCCGCACGCCGCCACGAACACTGCCGCAACCAGCCACGTAACCAGGTGCAACCGCTTCATTTGTCGTCCCCCCACGAATTCGATGTGACCGGTGCTTAACGTATCAAACCTGGCGCTCAACTAGGCCTGCAAGCGTTTGACAAGCCGCGGGATGTCCAGCTTCGGGTGCGGATACTGCGGGTTCATATCCTCCAGGATCTCGATCAGCAGGCGCGAGATGGCCCAGTTCCGGTAGTCCTTGTCGTTCGCCGGGACGACATACCACGGCGCCCAGGGAGTGGCGCACTGCGTGATGGCGATGCTGTAGGCGCTCTGGTAATCATCCCAGAAAGCGCGTTCGTCGATGTCTGTTTCCTTGAACTTCCAGTTCTTGTCCGGTTCTCGCAGCCGCTCGAGCAGCCTGTTGCGCTGCTCGACGTACGAGATGTCGAGACAGATCTTGACGACCTTCGTGCCACGGCGAACCAGCTCTTTCTCGAAGCGGTTGACGACCCCATAGCGGCGCTCGATGATGGCCGGTTTCGCAAGGTCGTGGACGCGGGCGACGAGCACGTCTTCGTAGTGCGACCGGTTGAAGATGCCGATTTCACCCTTCTCCGGCAGGCGCTTTCGGATTCGCCAGAGAAAGCCGTGGCGGCGCTCCTCCGGTGTCGGCTGCTTGAAGGCCGTGATCGTCACGCCCTGCGGGTTCATGCCACCGATCACATGGGTGATCGTTCCGTCCTTGCCGCCGGTGTCCATGCCCTGCAGCACGATCAAGAGCGATCGCCTGTTCTCCGCGAACAGCCGCTCCTGGAGGTTGAAGAGCTTCGCCTGGTGCTTTTTCAAGTCGCGTGAAAGCCGCTTTCGATTCTTGAGGCCTGGAGTTGAGTTGGCGTCGACGTCGGCCATCCGGAAGCGGCCGTCCTTGGGCCGCGCCTCGAGCAGGTTGCGAATTGTCTCCTTGGCCACGGCTCCGAGTGTAGCCCTGCTTGTTAGGCCCGCAGGCGGCGGATCCGCGACGGATCTTCGGTGCCCATGCGGCCGATCTCCGTCGTTGCGGGCTCCGCTCCTCGCTCACGCATCACCGGATGCGCTCGTTCCGGTGCTCGCCCGCGTCTAGGATCTCGGCCACCTGGACCCCGAATCTCTCGTCGCGGCCCGCCGCCCGCAGGCCTTAGGCCAGCTCCACGGGCACGACATCGAGAGTGATCAGATGATCGCCGCGGAGGACGCTGAGCGCGATCTTCGACCCGATCCGCGCCTCGACCATCAGGCGCTGCAGGTCACCGGCCTTGGCGACCGCAACCTCATCCACCGAAACGATGATGTCGCCGCCGCGGAGACCGGCGCCGGCAGCGGGGCTGCCGCTTACGACCTCCTGGACCTCGACTCCGGCCTTCCTCCCGACCTTCTGCGCAAGCGCCGGCAGCAAGGCACGCGTGCCGCCCGCGATCCCGAGATAGGCGCGGCGAACTCGGCCGTTCCGCATCAAGGCCGACAGGATGGCCTCGGTGGTCCGGTTCATCGGCACGGCCAGGCCCAGGCCCATGCCGGCCACGGCGGTGTTGACCCCGATCAGCCGAGCCTGCCAGTCGGCGAGGGCGCCACCCGAGTTACCCGGGTTCAGCGCGGCGTCGGTCTGGATGACGTCTTCGATGAAACGCCGATGCCCGTTGCCGTCGGCGGTCGCCAGCGAGCGGCCTAACCCGCTGACGACCCCCGACGTGACGGACCCGGAAAACCCCAGAGGGTTGCCGATTGCGACGACGAGCTGGCCGACGCGGAGCTGGTCCGCGTTTCCGATTCGCGCGGGCTCGATGCTGGCGCCGCGGGCGCGAGCCACCGCCAGGTCAGACAGGGGATCCGCGCCCACGACGTCGACCTCGTATTCGGTGCCGTCCAGGAACGAGGCGCTGGCGGATCCGCCCTGTGCGACCACGTGGGCGGAGGTGACCAGGAAGCCGTCGGAGGTGATGACGACGGCGGAGCCGGCCCCGCCGCGCCCGGCTCGCCCGACGCGAAGGCTGGCAACTGACGGGAGGACGAGCTCCGCGACCGTCGTGACGGTCGTCGAGTAGGCATCGAGGGCTTCGCGCTCGGTCGGTGTCGAGGTGGCTCGGTCTGTCATGGTGTTACAACATTACGACGTAACAAAATCGAGAATGCAAGTCCCTGCCCAGACCTCGAGGCTAGGCGGGATACACGGAGACCTCGGTCGCCTTGACTGAAATCCAGACGGGGGCGCCCACGTGCAGATGCAGGTCGCGGACGGCCGAGGGCGTGACCTCCGCCACCAGTGGCACCGGTCCCTGGACTCGCACGCGGACGCGGTCGCCATGCAGGTCGATGTTCTCGGTCTCGCCCTGCCAGACGTTGCGGGGGGTGCCTTCGGGCCGCGTGAGATAAAGGGCCACGGCTCGCGGATGGATCATGGCGAACACGTTTCCCTCGCCCGCATCAGGAGCGGCGACCGAAGAGCCGTTGACGAGCGTGATGTGGTCCCCGTGCCCCTGTCCTCGAAGGAGGTTGACCCCGGCCAGGTCCGCCACGAAACGCGAGCGCGGGCGGGCCGTCACCTCCTGTGGTGTGCCGGTCTGCACGACGTGGCCGTTCTCGAGCACCACGAGCCGGTCGGCCAGCGCGATCGCCTCCAGCGGGTCGTGCGTGACGATCAGCCGCACGCCTCGAAACGAGTTGAGCTGACGCGCGAGCTCGCGCCGCACCTCAGCCCTGATGGTGACGTCGAGCGCGGAAAGCGGCTCGTCCAGGAGCAGCAGCCGGGGCTCGGTCGCCAACGTTCGCAGAAGCGCGACACGCTGCGCCTGGCCGCCGGACAGCTCGCGTGGCATAGAGCCGGCCTTGTCGGCGAGGCCCGCACGCTCGAGCCAGCCGCGGGCGATCTTTCGGGCTTCCGGCCGGCGCTGCGCCTGCAGCCCGAAGGCCACGTTGTCAAGCACGCTCAGATGTGGGAACAGAACGTGGTCCTGGAAGACCAGTCCGACGTGGCGATCTTCGGTTGGGACATGGAACCGCCCGGCTGAGTCCTCGAGCAGGTCGCCGTTCAGCTCCACGCGCCCCTCGATAGGGATCAGCCCGGCCAGGGCGCGGAGCAGGGTCGTCTTGCCGGCGCCGTTCGGGCCCAGCACGGCAACCGTCTCGCCTTGTTTGATCTCGAGCTGCACGTCGAGTGCGAAAGGCGTCCGGCTCACCTTCACGCTTGCTTTGAGGCTCACAGCGCCCCCAGCCAGCGATCCCGCATTCCGACCAGGACGGCGAGCGATACGGCGAGGAGGATCAGGCTCAGCACGATCGCCGACTCGGGTCGAGTCTCGAGGGCCACGTAGACCGCGACCGGAACCGTCTGGGTGCGGCCTGGAAAGTTGCCCGCGAACGTTATGGTGGCGCCGAACTCTCCGAGGGCGCGCGCCCAGCAGAGCACCGCGCCGGAGAAGATGGCCGGGCGGAGCAGCGGCAGTGTCACGCGGGCGAACACCATCCAACCCCTGGCTCCGAGAGCTCGGGCAGCCTCCTCATAGCGGGGGTCGAGCGAGCGAAGGCCGCCCTCCACCGCGATCACCAGGAACGGCATGGCGACGAAGGTCTCGGCCATCACCGCGGCCGCGGGCGTGAACGGTATCTGGATGCCGAACGCCTGGTAGAGGATGGAGCCAACGAGCCCTTTTCGACCGAATGCGAGCAGGAGAGCGACGCCGCCGACGACGGGCGGGAGGACCATCGGCAGGGTGGTCAGCGCTCTCATCACGCTACGGAGATGCCCGGTCGTTTTCGAGAGAACGAACGCGAGGGGTATGCCCAGGACGAGTGCCACCGCGGTCGCCGCCAGTGAGCAGAAGAGCGAGAGGCCGAGCGCGGTGCCGGTCTCAGGAGACTCGATCGCCCCGATTGCCTGATCCCATGGAGCCCGCACGATCAAGCCCGCGAGAGGGAGGAGGAAGAAGAGAAGCCCAAGTCCCGCCAGCGCCAGGAGCGCAGCCGGAACCCTGCCCTGGCTCACACCCCCTGGAAGCCGGCGGCCCTGAGGATCGTCTGGCCGTCGGATGAGAGGACCAGGTCGATGAACGCCTGCGCGCCGGGACCATTCGAGGTCGACTTGAGCACGGCGATCGGGTAGTCCGCTATGACGTTCTGGTCATCCGGGATCGGGACTCCGTCGACCTGGCCGCTCGTCAAGATGTCGCTCACGTAGACGATGCCGGCGTCAGCCTCGCCGAGCGAGACCTTGCTCAGGACGCCCGTGACCTGGAGCTCGAGGCTCGCCGGATGGACTGTGACGTGCGCCATGTTCAGCGCCTGCTGCGCGTACTTGCCGGCGGGGACCGACGGGTCCGCGAGCACCACGACCAGGCCGGCGCGCGAAAGGTCGGCCAGCGTGTGGATGCCCTTGGGGTTGCCTTTCGCGACGGCGATTTCCAGCTTGTTGTGCGCGAAGATCTTCGACGAGCCGGACAGGAGTCCGGCGGACTCAACGGTGGTCATGTGGGCGGTGTCGGCGGAGGCGAAGACGTCGGCGGGCGCTCCTTGCTCTATCTGCGCCGTGAGCGTCTGACTACCCGAGTAGTTGAAGATCGTCACGACGTTCTTTGTCACCTGCAGCCGCGCTCCAATCTTGTCGAAGGCTGGTTTCAGAGAGGAGGCAGCGAACACGCTGATGCCGGTTTGAGGAGGAGCGCTCGTTGCACTCGCTGCGCCGGTCTGCCCACCGCATCCGGCGAGGAACAAGATCGCAAAAGCAAGCACCAACTTTCTAGTCACGTGGCAGCTCGACCCCAACGTTGGTGGCTTTGACCACCGCCACCGCAGGCATGCCAGGTTTGAGCTTCAGCTCATTGACGGCCTCAGCGGTGAGCAGCGACACGAAACGGTGCGGTCCGGCCTGGATCTCGACCTGCGCCGCGACGCGATCTTTGATGACGCGCGTGACGATGCCCGGAAAGCGATTGCGCGCGGACCGGGCGACGACCACATCGGGCTTGGCCGCCCGCTTTGGCTTCGCGACGCGCGCAAGAGAGGCGCCGTCGATCAGCCGCTGCCCACCGGAGCTGCGGACGGCGACCAGGCGGCCGTCGTCGACCATGCGGCGCACGGTGTCGGCGCTGACCCCGAGCATCTTGGCGGCCTCTCCGAGTCGATAGTTAGGCATTTGTCAGAAAAGCCTAGCATCCATAAGCTTTCCAAGGCTTTATTCGCAAAAAAGGCCCACCTCTTGCGGGCCCTCCCTCTCCCGCCAGGTCCCTCCCCCAACCCGGCCGACCGTACACACGAAGCCTAGAGTCGCCCGTGAAGGCCGACAACCCAGGCTGTTAAGACCCGGGTTTCAGAACAGGACTGGCAGGCCCGGCACCGGCGATTCGGCCCCGTACTCGAAGGCGGCAGAGGCCGGCCGGCGGATTCGAGCGAGCACCTCCTCGCCTTGAGTCAGCCGCAGCTCCAGGTCGGCGACCTCTGTGTGGTAGCAAACTCGTGACCCGCCGCGTGGATCCGCGTAGGTCACTCCAATCAGGTCGGATCGCCTCGGGGTGATCTGGACATGAAGCCGGCGAGGACCAAGCTTCGCCTCCGCCGCCCATGAATCCGGCGCGATCGGTCCGCGTGTCCGCAGCACTCGTCCGAGTCCGTTCATCAAGAATCGCTGCTCTCGCACATGCGCGCCCACCGCGGTCCCAGTCAGCTCGCCTCCCAGGCGTGACCGCACTCGCGAGGTGCCGCCGTCGATCCAGAAATCGTGTCCCGACGCATAACCCCAGTTCCATTCCAGTGCATGGCTCGATCCCCATGTGTGCTGCTGGCCGCCCGGCAGGTGCTCCAGGTGGGCACGCTTGCCGTTGACGTCGATCGTGCCGAACACCTTGATCGCCGGCTGCGATCCGACGTTGGCGAACGACGACACCGCGTCCCACGGTGGCCGTATGAAAGGAAAGGGCCGCTCGCGCGAGTCCCAGCGCAGGTCCCAGCTCATGGTTCCCCGCTCGCTTCGCACCTCGCCCGAGCACCCGTCGTGGGCGAGCAGCCCGCCACCGAGGCGGAGTACGAACGGACGCGATTGGACCTGCATCTCGTCCAACGGAAACGACTGTTTCGCGCCCCAGTTCGCGCTCGGGTCGTCGTGGTCGAAGCGGAAGGCCCAGAGCGCGCAGTGCGCCTCGTCGTGAGCCTCCCGTCGCCCGGGATTGAAAGACGTGTACCGAATCCAGTATCCCTGCCGCTTGTCCGGATCGGAGACGGTCAGGTACCAGGCCTCATACGTGCCGGATCGTGCTCGGGTGCGGGTCGCGTTCGCCGCGTCTGAATCCATTCTCGGTACCGATTACGAATTCTTCACATCCGGCTGATGCCATGTGCGGTGGCGCCCGATTGAATTGGCGCATGAGCCTTGCGCTAGATGTAGAAAAGGTCAGCTCCACCGCCGTTCAAGTTCGCCGAGGCATCACGCGACGCCAGGCCCTGGCGGCGGCGGTCGCCACGGGGGTTGGCGTCGGCGCGGTCCGCCTGCTGGGCGGATCGATGCAAAACCTGGGCACACCAAAGGCTGCATCCGGCATGGACTGGACTTCACCCCTCGGCTCCGAGTCGGCACGTGTGATGCAGCTCCTGCGCCGGACGAGCTTCGGGTACACACCGGCTCAGCTTGAATCGGCATTGTCCGACGGGTTCAACAAGACTGTCGACCGGCTGATCGACACCAACTCGGTCGAGCCCCCAGTGCTCGCCGGAGCCTCGACTCCAGGTGGCCGTTTCGCGGTCGGTCAGCTGCAGCAGTGGTGGCTCGACCACATCCTCAGTACGCCGGCTGCATTTGCCGAGCGTATGACCCTCTTTTGGCACGGTCACTTCACCAGCGATTACCGCAAGGTCGCCGACGACACGTTCATGTACTGGCAGAACCTCACCTGGCGCCGGATGTCCATGACGAACCTGCGATCGATGCTCATGCAGGTCACGAGCGATCCGGCGATGCTGCGCTACCTCGACCTCGCCACGTCGACGGGCCAGAGCCACAATGAGAACTACTCGCGAGAGCTCATGGAGCTCTTCACCATGGGCCCCGACAACTACACCGAAGTTGACGTGCGTGAGAGCGCGAAGGCTCTGGCCGGCTGGCAGCTGCCGCAGCCTGACTCGACCGCGACGGTGACCGTGGCGACCGGCGTCACCCGCAATCTGCCCGTCTACAGCACGCAGCGGCCGGGGGTGTTCAACCCGAGGCGGGCGTTCAAAGGAAGCGTCACCTACCTCGGGAAGACCGGTCCCCTCGACGCGCAAGGGGTGATCGACCGCATCCTCGCCCAGCCCGCTACCGCCCAGTTCGTCGCCGCGAAGGTTGCGCAGCATTTCGTCGCCGCCCAGCCCGATGCCGGCTACATCAGAGGTCTGGCGGATGGGTTCCGCCGCAGCAACTACGACATGAAGACGTTGATGCGGGCAGTGCTGAACAGTCCCGAATTCAGCTCCGCTCAAAGCTACCGGACGCTGGTCAAAAGCCCAACCGATTTCATGGTCCATGCCGCGCGAGCTCTCGGTGCGACCAACCTCTCGAAGCTCATCGCGGCCGCCGGCTCGGGGATGGGCCAGTCGCTATTCGACCCCCCTGACGTTGGCGGATGGCCCAATAACGAGTCGTGGATCTCCTCCAACACCGTCGTCGAGCGCGTGAACTTCGTGACGGCCGCGCTGGGTCAGGTCAAGGCTGCTCTGCCCTCGGCGTCGGACGCGCCACACACGCAGCTCGACGGCGTTCTCAGCCCGCAGACCGCAACGCTCTTGAACCAGGCCACCGACGATCGCGCGCGCTGGTTCATCACCCTCGCATCCCCGGAATTTCAGCTCAAGTAGGTGCGGGACAGATGACAAACGCAATCAATAGGGCCAATCCTCATCGCGTTAACGCGCAGATCGGCATCAACCAGCTCAAGCGACGCGACTTTCTCAAAGCCGGGCTCGTGTTCGGCGCGGGCGCGGCGGGATTGGCAGCCGGGTATGCAGCGGTGCCCGACGCCTTCGCGCGTGCGGTCTACGCGGCCAAGCGCGAGGGCATGACCAACGACAACGTGCTCGTCATGATCCAGCTCGCGGGCGGGAACGACGGCCTGCGCACGGTCGTGCCGCTGGCCGATCCCTCTCTCCACGACCTCCGGCCCAAGCTCTCCGGCCCGATGGTCTCGCAGGCGCTGCCGCTGAACAGCCAGTTCGGCCTGAACCACAACCTCGGAGCTGTCAAAGGACTCTGGGACAAGGGCAAGGTGGCAATCGTCCAGGGAGTCGGATATCCCAATCCGACGTTTTCGCACTTCGAGTCGATTCGTATTTGGGAGACGGGTGATCCCACGCGCCGGCAGGTGGACGGCTGGCTCGGGCGCACGCTGGCGACCGCCTATGACTCCAACGGCCATCCCTTGACCGGGTGCGCGTGCGGCGCGACCGACGTTCCGGGCGCCCTGCGCGACCTTCAAGCGACGATGACCGTGATCCAGAACCAGAAGACATTCGGTTTCAGCGGCGGAAGCGAGGTCGAGGCCGCCGTCGGTGCTCTTTACAAAGGCACTCCGGGGATCTACGGCGCGCTGTTCGACACCGCGATCGCCACGGCGACGGAAACGATGGCCACGCTGCGCACGTCTTCTGCGAGCTACCAACCCATGGCCGACTACAGCGACAAGGTGCAGCTCGTCTATTCATCGAAGAACCAGCTCGCGGCGGCGCTGCAACTGGCGGCTGAGCTGATCGTCACCGGGACCGGAGTCAAGCTCCTGCACGTCACGCTCGGCGGTTTCGACACTCACTACACGGAGCTCAACCGGCATGACGACCTGATGGGATATCTCGATTCCGCCGTCGGAGCCTTCTACCAGGACCTTTCCGCACACGGCATGGCCGACAAGGTACTGATCGCCACGTGGTCAGAGTTCGGGCGGCGACCCAAAGAGAACGCAAGTGGCGGCACCGACCACGGCGCGGCTGCGCCACTGCTCCTGATCGGTGACCCGGTCAACGGTGGCCTCTATGGGGACGCGCCCAGCCTGACGAGCCTCGATGCCACTGGCAACCTCAAGTACGCGGTCGACTTCCGCTCCGTTTACCAGGAGATCCTGAGCGGCCACCTGGGCGCAGACTCGAGCAAGATCCTCGGGGCGTCGTTCGACAGCATTCCATTCCTGAAGGCGCCGGTCTCCAGCTCGGTTTGAGATGCGCACCGTCATTCTCAAGGCGGGCGCGACGCTGCTCACAGTGGCAGCGACCGTACTTGCGGCGCTGTACGTCACCGCGCACCTCAAGAACCCGGCGGCGCCGCTTCAGCCCGCGGTGCTCAACGCGTCCCGAGGCGCGAGCGTCTCAGCACCTGGCGGGACGCTGACGCTCGGACCGTCGGTCCAGCCCAGCACCGCGCATCCAGTGACATCGACCTATGCCTCCTGAATATTCAGGTCGGCTGCGCCGGGCCCCTGTCGAGGCTCATCACTTCGAAGCCCTCGGCACGAACTGCAGCCTCTTCGGCATCGGCCTTTCGCGCGGCAAGCTGCTCGAAGGAGAGTTCTGGGTGCGCCGGCTGGGTGCGAGGCTCACCCGGTTCGCGCCGGACAGCGAGCTGTCCCATTTCAACTCTTCACCCGGCGCATGGAGAGATGTCAGCCCCGAGCTGGAATCCCTTCTGCGCGAGTCGTTGCGGGCGTTTGAGACGAGCGCGGGCCTCGTCAACGTTGCCGTCTTGCGGTCGATGGAGGCGGTCGGCTACACCAGGCCGCTGTCCGAGGGCCGGCCCGTAGCTACCGAGCGGCGGGCGTGTCCGGTGCCCGCTCTGGTGGAAGTGCTGGCCGTGCGGCCCGGCGCCGCGCGACTCGAGCCTGGCGCGGGCATCGATCTAGGTGGGATCGCAAAGGGCTGGATGGCCGACCGGCTTCGAGACTCCATGGGGCCGAACGTGCTCGCCAATCTCGGTGGCGACCTGAGTGCCGGCGGAGCTGGGCCCGCCGGCGACGGTTGGCCCGTAGGAATTGGCGGCGCGACTGTGTTCTTGCGTGAACAGGGCGCTGCGACCAGCAGCGTGCGCCGCCGGCGTTGGGGTGGTGAACACCATCACCTGATCGATCCACGGACGGGGCTGCCGGCGCGGACCGGTCTCGAGGAGGTCTCTGTCGTCGCCGCCAACGGCGTGGAGGCCGAGGTCGTCGCCAAGGCCGCGCTGCTTGTCGGCCCGGAGCTCGCGCCGGCCTACTGCGCCGCCCACGCCCTCGCATGGTGGTTGAGCCCCGGGCAATGACGCTGGACCAGTTCTTCTGGGTGCTGGCGCGTGTAGCTGGACTGAGCTCCTACGCGGCGCTGGCCATCGCGCTGGTGACCGGAATCGCACTGCGTACGGCGGTGCTGGACTGGCTGGGAAGCAATCGCGCATTGCGCGCGCTGCACGAATACACGACCGTTTTGTGGATCCCGCTCGCCGGCCTGCACCTGCTGTCGCTGCTGTTCGACACGACGGCTCGGATCGGGTTGCTGGACCTGGTGATTCCATTTCATTCCGCGTACGGCACGCTAGCGATCGGTCTCGGCGCGCTATCCGTCGACCTGCTGGTGATAGTCACCGTCACCGCCCTGCTCAGGCGGCGGATGAACAGGGACCTTTGGACCTGGCTGCACCGCCTGGCTTACGTCGCTTTCGCGTTGATCTTCCTGCACGCCGTGCTCAGCGGAACAGACTTCAGTGACCCGATCGTGTCCGCGATCACGTGGGCCGCCGCGTCAATGCTCGTGCTGCTGGCGGTGGCGAGGGCGATCTGGGGCCGCCTGCCGGCTTGAGGGCCCGGATTGCGGCCCGCTCCGCGGGCCCACCCTCCTCCCGCCGACCTCCACCCCCAACCGGCACGCCCGCCTGCAATTGAAGCTCGAAAGAAGTTGGCCTACAACCCAGCCTGTTAAGCCGCCGGCACCCAGTGCCGGAGCTCGATCACTCGCCGCCTCAATGCGTCCTCGGCCTCCAGAGGCGTATCGATCTCCTGGCGTTCGCGGTGCCACCGCTCCATGGCGAGGTCGAGCTGCGCCGATTGCAGGCGCGCGACCTCGAGGTAGGCGCGCAGCCCGCCGCTCTGAAACGCGCGCAGACGTTGCTTGAGCCGCCGCCATGGACTAGAGAGGATCGGCACCTCGTCCAGCAGGATCGCCCCTGACCCCGTCGCCGCTTCTTTCAGGAATTGGTCGGTGAGTCCCATCGCCTCGTGGCGGATCCCGAAGATAAGGAGCGCGATCACGGCGGCGGTGAACGGCCCGGTCATGATCAGCGTCCGCAGGTGCATCTCCACCAGCCCGAACAGCGTGTTGTCGATCGGGAAGAACTGCACCCACGCGTCCCATGAGAAATGGCCGGCGATCGCGATCAGGAACCCGCTCACGATCGCGAACGCTTTCTGTCGCTTGTTCGGCAGCTGTCGCGCGATCCCCAGCCCCGCTCCGATGAACGCCGTGTAGGTCGTGTGACCGAAGAACAGGCCAAGCACCTGCCTCCCATACCACTGCAAGCCCGCCGCGGCCCACCCATAGCCCTCGGGGCTGAAGATCGCGTACATGTTCGTCATGTAGGCGATCGACTCGAGGAAGTTGAACCCGAGTCCGACCGCGGCGCCATAGACGATCCCATCGACGACGTCGTCGAAGTCGTTGCGCATGACGAGGAAGAGGAGCACCACGGCGAGTCCCTTGGCGAGCTCTTCGAGCAGCCCCGCCGAAAACGCCGTCGAGGCGTCAAGGCCCGGACCAGGCACGAGGGTGTGCTGAGCGACCTGGTCCCAGATGGTCTCGCCCCAGATGACCAGGCTCGTGGCGACGATCGCGCCCCACGCCGCCGCGACCAGGACCAGGCGCCACGGCTCCTTCTCGTTGCGGTCCATGCGCCGCACGACGAAGAGCCCAAAGGCGGTGGTTGGCAGACAGGCCAATGCGCTGAGCGCGGCAATCAGAGGTCCGGCCGCCTGCGTGAAGACGAACACGTCGATCACCAGCAGCCACAGCAACGTGCCCAACCCGAGCAGCACGGCCGCGCGGATCAGGTGCTTGCGCCGGCTTGCCCGCTCCCGCGTGAACGCCCTCACGCCGATGTAGGTGCCGAGCGCGATCAGCGCCACCGCAAGCAGCCCGTACAGGGAGGTTCGCGCCGGGATGGTGTCGAGATAGACGTAGTTGAGGAGCGAGCTGATGATGAGCGTGATCACAACGACCGCGGCGACCGCGATTGCGATCCCGTAGCGGCCAGGTCGCAGCCGCGGATGCGGGTTGGCCGCGGGCGGTGTCGTGTAGGTGCTGGTGCCCACTAACGTTCGACCAGCACGATTCGGCGCGCGAGCACCTCGACTGGAAGCCCGCCTTGAAGTCTTTCGACCACGAACGTGTACTGGCCAGGCAGGTTGTGATGCAGGCCTGGAGGCGTGATGACCGGGACGACGGAGGAGGTGCCGAGCTCGGACGGGCGAGAGCCCGGGCCGACCCGACCGACGATCGTGCCGAAGCCGTCGTACCACCGGGCGTCCACGTTCAGGTTCGGTGGAAGGCCCGACCAATCAACAACTGCGGCGAATTCCTCGCTGCGACCGAAGGCCGACCGGTCAGTTCCCAGCGTGGTGCCAGTCGCGGGGTCATACGCATAGACGCCGACGATCCGCGCTTTGACCCCCGTTGTCTGTCCCGGCGGTTCGAAGTACACGAACTCGACGAGGCCGACAGCGAGGATGAGCACGGCGACCGTGGCGAAAACGAGCAGCGTCCGGTAGAGCGTCTGGACCTGGTCGTATGGCGCACTCGACACGGCGGCGCTCAGTCGAATGGATTGGCCGCGCGTTGTCAAGGAAAAGGAGGTTTAAGCGAATGGCACAAACTACGGCATCTCATCCGGGCGCCGAGGCGGCCTGCGATCCTTCAAGGGGATCAGGCGCACTTACGACCAGCTCCACAACAAGGCCAGGGAGCGCGGCATGAAAGGGCGGTCGAAGATGCGCAAGTCGCAACCGGAGAAAATCC